>JBDNIO010000039.1:0-6070 GCA_041688215.1 Salinisphaeraceae bacterium
ATCCGCGCCTAGAAAGGAACTATACGGCCCGGAAAATCTGATCGGCGATGCTGGCACGCTGCAATCACAATACGCATTACTTAGTGCCAGTTTGGAGCCGTTGCAAGAATGGCTTATCAATACTGATATTTCCCTTGAAAAAACCCAGTGGATAATCTCCCAAGTCCATGAACTACACGGAATGCAGGAAAAATTTTCGGATAATAATGCTATTAAATCGGCATTTAGCGACGCCGTTAAGCTAAATTTTGGATTAGGGGAAGACAATACGCGGGCTGTCGCATCCGTCAGGGCTACACTGGAGTTTGCGACGCACATCCACAGCAAACTGCGTTTTAAGCCTCTAAGTGACGCCGTTTTAGCGATCGAGACTTCCTCTCAGTATTCAGAATTGAAGTCTAATGGACATCCCTACCGGGAACTCTGGGATGCACAAAAATCCGCACTAGCGAAATTCGAAAACGAGACAGCGCTCGACTTGGACAAGTGGATGCGCCAAACCGATACCACCACACAGGGTCTGATTTCGAGAAATGAAAAAGCCATTAGCAGACCAGAGTGGCTAAATGGATGGGTCAATTACATTCGAATACGGAACGAAATGGAAGCAAGTGGCCTTGGGCGTATTTGGACCCAGGTCAATAGCGGCCAATTGGATGTCGATCAAACGCAGAACGCCATGCACTTAGCTATTTTCGATCAATTGGCTCGGGAAATACTCACTCACAAACCACGTCTGGCGCAGTTCTCTGGACGAAATCAGACCGCGCGCCAAAACACCTTCCGGAAATACGATCACAAACTAAAACAACTGCAACAAGAGAGAATCGCCAGCGTCGTTGCGGAACACAACGCCCCCAGTGGCCGCGCTGGAGGACGTAAGTCTGAATACACAGAAATGGCGTTGTTAAAAAACGAATTGAGCAAAAAGACACGCCATATACCGATTCGACAACTCATTAATCGTGCCAGTCAAACTCTTATCGAGTTAAAACCTTGTTTCATGATGGGTCCCATGTCCGCAGCACATTACCTACGCCCCGGCCAATTGGAATTCGATCTTGTAGTCATGGACGAAGCCTCTCAGGTTAAACCAGAGGACGCCTTAGGTGTAATTGCACGAGGCAAACAACTCATCGTGGTTGGCGATCCAAAACAGCTACCGCCGACCAGCTTCTTTGATCGCCAGGATATGATCGAGGACGAGGACAGTGCCGCTATTGCACAAACCGACAGCATCCTGGATGCCGCACTACCGCTATTCAAAATGCGTCGTTTACGCTGGCATTACCGGTCGCAACACCAAAGCCTGATCGCGTTCTCTAACAAGAATTTTTATGACAACGACCTTGTCGTTTTCCCCTCGCCGCATGCCAAAGCAGATGGTTTCGGCGTTAAATTCACCTATGTCGAAGGCGGGCGCTTTGTAAATCAGTACAACGTAGAAGAAGCTCGCATTGTCGCCAAAGCTGCGGCAGAGCACGCCCTTAATTGCCAAGATGAATCGCTCGGTATCGTGGCGATGAGTTCCAAACAACGCGAACAGATAGAGCGCGCCCTTGAGGAAGAGTGCAAGGCGGATCCAATAGTTGCGGACGCAATAGAGCAGTTACGCAGCAGAGACGAGGATCTTTTCATTAAAAATCTGGAAAACGTCCAGGGTGATGAAAGAGACGTTATATATATTTCTTTCACCTACGGTCCTGGCGAAGTCGGTGGACGCGTCTTCCAGCGTTTCGGGCCTATCAACTCTGACGTCGGCTGGCGACGACTCAACGTATTATTTACACGCTCAAAGAAACGTATGCACGCGTTTAGCTCAATGCGGGCTGAGCACGTGGAAATTTCCCCGACTTCCAAACGCGGAGTTCAAGCACTAAAAAACTTTCTACACTATGCGGAAAAAGGCCAAATGGGCGGTGCAGCCATACATACCGGCAAACCGCCTGATAGCGATTTTGAAGTTGCTGTAATCGACGCCCTGCACATTCAAGGGTTTGCATGTGAGGCGCAAGTAGGCGTAGCCGGATTCTTCATTGATATTGCGGTAATCGATCCAGGAAGACCTGGCCGTTTTCTAATGGGCATAGAATGCGATGGTGCGACCTATCACTCTGCAAAGTCAGCCCGTGATAGGGACAGATTACGGCAGGAAGTGCTGGAAGGTCTCGGCTGGAATATTAGACGCATTTGGTCTACCGATTGGTTTAGCAATCCGATGGGTGAATTGGACCCCATTATCCGCGAACTACATAGACTGAAAACAGAACCGGCTTACGACCAACAATCTGAAAAAGAAGAAGAGCCGCAATACGCGTATACGCCGGCGATAGTGGAGATTGGAAAAGAGCAAGAGCTCAGCGAAATGGTGAATCAAACGGGCTCGCTCAAAATCCAGTTAGAGGGATTGGCCGATTCTCTAATAGCAAGTACCTTTCCCGACACACCGAAAGACGAGCGTTTTCTGCGCCCCGCCATGATCGAAGCACTACTTGAACATGAACCCGTATCCCGCTCTGAGTTCACTGAGAAAATTCCGTATTACCTGCGCAACGCAACCAACAAAAAGGAAGCAATATCGTTCCTCGACCAAGTGCTAGACATAATCGCTGGCGTAGAACAGCCGGAAGTTTTAGAAAAAGATCACGAAGTGAATACGGCGAGCAATGTCCTATTCCAGATTTGATATCTGCATGGCCCCTCAAATATCCGATTTGTATATATTCCTGCGTGGAGACGCCGGTATTCTCATAGGACGGAACTGACTGCGATACTGCGAGAAGTCCAACACCTCCTTGTTTGTGTCCAGATCAACGAGGTAAACTTACAAACTATTAAACTCCAAACTCCACCGTGGCCTATATGCCTTCTTATCTCGAAACAGTAATGCGCCCAGAAGAGTTACAACAACTTGGCGTAGACTCGATGACCAAGAAGCAGTACCAAGTATTAAAAGAATGGGGCCAGCGAATGTTCACTCTTGGTCAGCAAATCGTAGCTGACATTGATGAAGTCAAGTACGACGGCAGGCTCGTAATTCTAAGCGATGGTACGCGTTGGGAAGTGGACTCGTATGATGCATCGACAGTAGATATGTGGGGTCCGATGGATAAAGTGTTAGTTATTGATGACGAGATGTTCAAGCTCGACGATATGGAGAAGGTAACAGTCCAAAAAGATGACGTTTGAAATGTAGTCCGGCCAGTTACGCTCCAGACCATCTGCTGTACCGAGGTACTTGGGCCTAAATCACTTGGCGAGAGCAATAAATAGCCGTAGCAAAAGATCGAATACAAAATTCGAAACAAGCCCGTTAACTAATCTTCATCAGTTTCCGTGACGCCGCTCCTCGCTTCCTCCCTCGCCCGTGACAAAGCCGTTGTTATAACACCGGTGAACCCAGCAACAACCCCTAAGCCGGTCAACATCACCAAGCCTGTGAAAAAACGACCTAATCCGGTCACTGGATAGGCGTCTCCGTAACCCACCGTTGTTAACGTAACTACTGCCCACCAGAGACTAGCGGGTATCGATGAAAAAACTTCGGGCTGCGCATTATGTTCGGCGAAATAAATACCTGCCGCGGAAATATAAAGCATTATCAACGTCATGAGCCCAAAGACTTTTAGTTCTTCCTTCGCCAGTGTGAAGGCCCTAAAGATGTGATCCACTGCGCTGCTGTTGCGTAGCAATTTAAACAACCGCAACATACGTAGAGCTCGCAGCCAACGCCAATCAAGTCCGATATAAGAGGGTACGATTGCGACGATATCCACTATTGCCCATCCGCTACGTATAAATCCGATTTTGGAGTCCGCAACGTACAATCGCAAGACATACTCCATGGTGAAAATTCCTATCGTTACGAATTCAACCCACTCCAATATTTTGTAAACAAGACTTGGCAATCCCTGGACGGTTTCCAAAGTAAGGCCCGCTAACGAGACAAGAATTAATGCCTGTATGCAGAAGTCAAACCTACGTCCCGCGGTAATATCACTGCGCTCTACGATGTCTTTGATTGACGGCACTGGCGTCTCCTAGAATCTACCGTGCGTAGAAGGAAAAACACATCAAACAACCTGGATGTGTAGCCATAACCAGCAAGATTAAAATTGGTTGTGAATTAACCACCTTAAAAAAACGGCTTGGTAGTAAGCAAAGTAATCTACGGCACCCTGTATATTCTGAACAAATCAGCGTGCCCACCAATTTTTATTTTTATAGCTCGGTTCTGGCTCGCCTTCTGTACCTCTGATCCATAAATCATTTTCCGCTTTCGGCACAATGTCGCCGTTTATGTCTTTCCTCCAGAGACTGTTGCTTGAAGTGGGCTCTAAATCACCATTCAACCGGCGTTTCCAATCCTTGTTTTTGGTCGTCGGCTGGATTGCGCCTCGAAAGTCTGTGTGCCACTGATCATTAGCCGTTGTCGGTTTTAGTTTGCCCGTAAAATCTTCCTGCCAAAGCTTGTTTTGAGAGCTAGGCTTTGCGTTTGTAAAAAAGTCCGGCGAGTCCGTTTGCGCGAATACTAGTGTTGGCGCAAAAACCGCCAGGGCCATTATCACAAGCGAAGCATATTTATTTAAAAAAACCACATCGCTACCTTTTTCGCGCTGTTGCAAACGTTTATTCTGAGTTTACGTCCAAGGACAGATGCCTGCAACCAAGTAAAGACAACAGAATCACGTTTTGCGAATGCCGCCCGAGTAATGTCTGGGCGGGGTCGGAAAATAGGGTAAGGTCTTGGTGCGCCAGGCAAAGCCTGAGCGCTTGGGAAGGATAAAACAAGGAGGTGATTATTCTGAAATAGCGTCCGTTATCCGGCAGGCGTAAATCCTGCCCGCCAAAGCTTAGCCAGCAGCCGGAAGCGACTCTTGCGCGGTGGCCTGGCAACGGGTACTGCGAAGCCAGGACGAGCGAATGTACAGGCCGCGTGATTGAGCCCCGAAATGACCGCAGTGCGGGCGCCGACGTTTTCAAGACGACGGAAGGCAGCAATGCGGGCACCGTCAAGGCAAGGTGCCTGCGATCCCGCCGGGGTCGGAGAGCGGGGCATGTACATACCGGGATAACTTAGGAATCTGGGAGGAGGCCCCTTGTCTCCATCGTGAATAGCGGTGCTTGGCGAAACCGCTGCAAACAAATCGCCCGGCCCTACTCACATGTGGCTGAATAGTGGGGAGCGATCACAGCCACAGCGGTGGTACGCATCGGTGAGGCAACGAGCCATTGGGGATGGACCAAGGGGAATCGGAGCACGCCATAGTACCGGTGAGATCGGGGAACGCGCAGTCGAGCTGAGCCCCGATGTCTTCATACATAAAAGTTTAGAGCGGCGGGTAGTGGTAAAAATTTAGATACTGTAATTTGAATCCAAAAAACATATTCAACAGAAATCAGAAATTATCAGACTCCCTGCCGTGTCCGAACCTAAATGCATAACTCCGGGAAAAGGGCTGGCAATAAAACTGGTAAATCCACCGTAGGCACCGTAGGAGTTCTTAGAATTGACTTCTCCACATACATATACTTGATCAGGTTTTCTAACTACTGAAAGATGTCTGAATTGTGCACTAAAAGGATCCTTTAGTCTGTTTTTAGCCATCTCAGTAGCCTTGGCAATAATCTCATCATCGGTTTTCTCAGCATATATAGTTGAGCTTATGCCAAGAAATGTGTTGGTAATTTTTAATAATTCTCGGTAGTTCTCGGTTTGTTTCAATTCCGAATATGTATCCGCAGTATTTGCTATATTTGAAATAACTGCTAATGTGGTGATGAATTCAAAATGAAATAGCGTTGATCTGCTGCGAAATCCCACTAGTGTCCGGTTCGCAGAACGAAGAACCTACTCAATACGATGCATATCAATAAGTTACCCGCAATTATAGGTGTCCACGATTTGAATGCACCAAACCGATTATCCTGCCATGCTTTGGGTTGTTCAACAACCGGAAGCAAGCATGAATATTGGCAAGACATTATTTGCACAGTTAATGGAGTTCCTGCCGTGGAAGACGTTTGGCCGGATCGTCACGCGATATCAAGGCGATTACGGCGTGCGCAA
>JBDNIO010000250.1:0-3109 GCA_041688215.1 Salinisphaeraceae bacterium
GACTCTTAATCAATTGGTTGAAGGTTCAAGTCCTTCACGGCCCACCATATAATCAATGACTTACGACGCTTTTATTGGCTTCGTAGGTCTTTTTTTATGGACGGGGTACGGTTTGGGGTACGGTCACTGAATGTGTTTTTTCTTCACCCAGAGAACGACCGCGCCTCCACCAGTGTAGACGCGAACTTTCGTCGTACCTCCCCAAGTTTGATCTAACACTGAAATCTTAACGGCCTTGTTTGTTTGGATGCAGCCGTTATCGAGCAGGTATTTAGCGCCACGCATGTCTTTTTTAGCAAGCAGAGTATAAAACTCATCAAGTTTTGACTTTGAGACACACGCAAACGCGTCTTTATTTAGTGTTTCCGCGAATGCAGTCAGCGGGGGAGAACCCGAGCGGAGGATTAGGAGATTGCGATGACGCTATCAACTCCGGAAACAATCAGGGCGCTACAGAGGAAGCTCTATACCAAAGCCAAGCAAGAGAGCGCAGTCCCCATTCGGCAAGTAGTATTGTCCAACACTGCGTTAAAAGGCCGCCCCGGGATTAAATCCCGGCCTTTTTTTATGGCCTAAGTGTGGATTACCACAGTTAAGCCGATAAGAAAGGAACGCCCGGCACAAACCGGCGTCCAATGCCCGTGCTTGAAACCTTAAAGCCCTGGGAACCGCAGTGGTGGCTGATCGGCCTGTTTGCGTGCGTGTTTGCACTCTATTGCCGCGGGCTTTTCCGGCGGAAGCGTTTAGCCGACACCCCCGCCGCGCTAGCCTTTTTCACGGGCTTGATTGCTATGTATGTGGTCATGCAAACGCGCTTTGACTATTACGCTCAGTACATGTTTTTTATCCACCGTTTTCAGCATCTGGTGCTGCATCACCTTGGCCCTTTTTTGATCGCACTGGCCTGCCCTTCCGCGGTGCTGGCGGCCGGTGCGCCGGATATGTTGCGCCGCGCGGGCCGGGCCCTTGTAGACAGCCCGCCGGTAAAACTGGTATACTGCACGCTGCAGCAACCGATAATTGCCGGCCTGCTATTCGTCGGCCTGATCTTTTTCTGGTTGTGGCCGTCGGTGCATTTCGACGCCATGCTCAGCCAGCAACGCTACTGGCTGATGAACCTGAGTATGGCCGCGGACGGCTTATTATTCTGGTGGTTCATGCTCGACCCACGTCCGCCTGGCGCCACGCCAGTTACGCGCGGCATCGGCCTGCGTATTTTTGTGTTGTGGGCAGTGATGCCGCCACAAATTGCACTCGGCGCCTATATCGCGTTGTCTAATGAAGTGATTTTCGACGTGTACGCGGTATGTGGCCGCGCGTGGCCGCTGGCCCCGATTACCGACCAGCAAATCGGCGGGCTGATTACCTGGATACCCGCGGCAATGATGAGCGTGCTCGCCACGCTGGTGCTGATCCGATTCTATTTTCGCAACGAACGCGCGCACACCAGAGGTTCGAAATGATATCCAAATTTTCAACAACGATAATCCTGGCCGGCGCTGCGATCCTGCTCGCCGCCTGCAGCAGCGACACACAGGAGGCCTGGCACGGCCACGACATCAGCGGCGTGATGCCAGACCTGGCGTTTGAGCTAACCACCGAAAACGGCAAAACCATGCAGGCCGGCGACACCGCCGGCAAGATCCGGTTGCTGTATTTCGGCTTTACCTCGTGTCCGGATATATGCCCGACCACCCTGGGCCACATCAAAACCGCCATCAACAGCCTGACGCCGGCACAGCAAGACAACGTCCAGGTATTGTTCGTCAGTGTCGACCCCAAACGCGATACCCTCGAAAAACTGGCCGACTACACCAGCTACTTTGGCCCGCACTACTTGGGCCTTACCGGAACCCAGGAACAACTTAAAACCGTAACAAAGCGCTACCGCGTAACCTACGGCTACGGCGAACCAGACGACAGCGGCTTTTACGACGTATCGCATAGCAGCGCCATATTTGTATTCGGGCCGGGCGGCAAAGCCCGGCTACTCATGAATCAGTCTTTATCACCTGATGAAATTGCCGAGGATTTAAGCGCCCTGCTCAAACAAGGCACTAGTGTAGTGCGTTGGAATTAACGCTACTTAAGCGGCGATGAGCCCGAAAACCTGTCATATAAAGGCAGAGCCCAAGATGAAGGGTATGCTGGAGTGAGGAGAAGAGACGATGCTGTCAAAGGCCATGAGCCTCTCGCAATGCGACCGTCTCTTCTCACTCCAGCGTCTTGTACGAGCCTCTTTAAGCGGGTCAGGTAACAAGCCTCATTAACCCCTATGACAAGGCCCTCAAGACGCCTATACAGGCACGAGTGAGGATACCGTAATGAAAGAGAAAACGATAACCGTCAAACGGTCAAGCCCCGGATGGCCAGCAAGCACGCACGCTCAGCGATTCGTAAAACCAAGACCGATCCGGTGGATGCGATTGGCTTAGGTCATCTGGCACTGACCGAGAGAAAACTGCCGCCACGCTTCGATAAAACCCCGAAATACGTGCGTTTACGCCACCTGATGGGCTTGATTCAAAAGCTCGATAAAACGCTGCAAAGCGTCAATGCGGCGCTCAAGGATTACCATTCAGCTTGCCGCTGCGCCGGGCAAGCCAGCGACTCCCAAGCGCTGGCGGGCCTACAAGCCACGGTGAAACAACTGCAGGCAGACAAGGCCCGCTTGCTGGCTGAGTTCAGCGCCGCAGTGGCACAAGCCCACGGCACTGACGAGGTTTATCACTCGGTGCCCGGCATCTCCAGCGAGGCTGCGGCGGTCATGCAATTAATGCTCAATGTGCGCGCCGAATCTGCCAAAGCCTGGGTGGCTTATTGTGGATTGGATTTGAGCGTGCGCCAAAGCGGCACCTGGAAGGGCCGCTCCCGATTGACTAAACGGGGCAATCCTTACTTACGCAAACGTGTGTATCAAGCCGCCTGGGGCGCGGTGATGAATGATGATGATTTTAGGGCGTATTACGGTAAGCGTTCACTCACCAGCGTTGTATAGCCAAGCTAAATTACCCGGACAATAGCTTTCTGATTTCACTTTGAATCAGGCGGTTGCAATGAGCTACAGACCTAGTGGGCGCACACAGCGCAGTCCAGCCCAATGGCAGGC
>JBDNIO010000251.1:0-17147 GCA_041688215.1 Salinisphaeraceae bacterium
AGAAACCATCGGCAATGCCAACGAAGATATCATTCGTCAATACGTACAGGATCAACTAAAGACAATGGAAAAAGGCGAGACAAACGGGCAACAGTTAGGGTTCTTCTAAAACTCGGTCGCTTGCGGCCGAGTTTTTTATAAGTGGAATTTAATCTGAAAAATTCCCCGTGGCTTGCCGCGGGGTCGGCGCGATGGGGTTTCCAAAGGGGAGAATCGTGATTCTCCCCTTTGGTCGCCCTGCGGGGTTTCATACCCCGTTGGGCGAAATTCAGTTTGATTTGAATATGTATTACGCCATCGCCAGAACCTGATTCAGTGCCTGATTCAGTGTGAGAGTCACCTGGACTAAAAACCGAAGGGAATTAAATGAATGCAGCCAGATCTTTTTTTACCCTACTTCGCGGCTTGGCCATGATGGCGGCCCTCTCCGCACTGGCGGGCTGTAGCGGTACGGCGATAGTCAACGGCCTTACGCCGTCCTGGGGGTATGACGTTACCCGCGACATCGCTTACGGCGAAAAACCGCGGCAGAAACTCGATGTCTATGTGCCCACGGAAAAGTCCGCCCAGGCGCCTGTGGTGGTGTTTTTCTACGGCGGGCGTTGGGAAGAGGGCAGCAAGGACCAATACAAGTTTCTGGCCCAGGCGCTGACCTCGCGCGGCTATGTCGCGGCTGTTGCGGATTACCGGTTATACCCGCAGGTCAAATTCCCCACCTTCGTGCAGGACGGCGCTAAAGCCATCCAGTGGGCGCACGCGCATGCCTCGGAATATGGCGTCGACGCAGATAAATTATTCGTCATGGGTCATTCGGCAGGCGCACACATCGCTGCCATGCTGGCACTCGACGGCGAATATCTGCAGGCCGTAGGCGGCAGCCGCGACTGGCTGTCGGGCATGATTGGGCTTGCCGGGCCCTACGATTTTCTGCCCCTGAAAGCGGCGGACCTGAAAGATATGTTCGGCCCGCCCGAACGCTATCCGTTATCGCAACCGATTAACTATGTAGAGGGCGAAAACCCGCCGCTGCTTTTGCTGCACGGTCTGGGCGACGAAACCGTTTTCCCGAAGAACACCCGCAACCTGGCAAAAAAGGTGGCGGAGAACAACGGGCCGGTCGCTATCAAACTCTACCCAGGGATCGGGCACATCAAACTGGTGGCCAACCTGGCCGCACCGCTGCGCTTCATGGGCGACCAACTGGACGATATCGCGGCTTTTATAAATGAGCTAACAAAGACCCAATAGGTGCGGGCAGCGTTCGATTGTGATCAAATAGCGCCAGCAAACCCGTGATTTAACTCAAGGAGAGACAATGAACTCACTAAGAATGCGTCAATACCTGGCGCCATTGGCGGCCCTGGCTTACCTCTGCTCGTTCATGCTGATGCCCGTGGCCAACGCCGGTGTAATCGGCACGCAGACCATGCTGGAACGTGATGCGCATCAAGCGAGAGTAGCGCACGTACAACAGTTATTGTCAGATGCGAGCGTAGAAGAACAAATGATTGCACTGGGCGTAGACCCGGCCGACGCTAAACAACGTGTCGCCAGCCTCACCGATGCCGAGTTGAATCAGATTAAAGGCCATCTGGAAACCCTGCCCGCCGGCGGCAGTGTGCTGGTGATCATCGGCGCGGTTTTCCTGGTATTGCTGATTCTGGAACTGGTTGGGGTGATCAACATCTTTAATCGCATCTGATCTGCGTGTGGTTGCGGCATTTTTCAGGGCGGCGAAGGGTATCGCCGCCCTTTGTTTTGGGGGGCGTACTCTGCGTCATTGCCATGCTCATAAGCGCCTGTGCAACGACCCCGAAGAGCCTGAGCACACGCCTACCCCCTGACACACCGCCACTGGAACTGGCGGATACGCCCTTTATTGCCCAGGAGGCGTATCAGTGCGGTCCCGCGTCGCTGGCCATGCTGTTAGGCGCCAGTGGTCTGGAGGTATCCGCCGAGGCGCTGTTGCCGCGTGTTTACATACCCAAACTGAAAGGGAGTTTGCAGGCGGAAATGGTCGCCGCAGCCCGTGACTATGGCCGCATCCCTTATCAGATCGCGCCCTCACTGGATGCACTTCTGGCGGAATTGCGACTGGGGCGTCCGGTGCTGGTCCTGCAGAACCTGGGCTGGGACTTTTACCCGGTCTGGCATTACGCGGTGGTGATTGGCTACGACCCGGAAAACGACGAAATGGTTCTGCGTTCCGGCGTTACGCGCCGCAAGTTGAAGCGCACCCACGATTTTCTCGATGACTGGGGCAAGGCACAAAACTGGGGCGTGCTGGCCTTACTGCCGGGCAGTATGCCTGCAGACGCTTCCGCACAACGTTATCTGAAAGCCACGGCCGGTATGGAAGCCGCCGGTAAAACCAAGGCCGCTGCCCTGGCCTATGCTTCCGCCACCACCCGGTGGCCGGACGAACCCGCCGCATGGCTGGGCCTGGGCAACGCCAGCTATGCACAAGGTGATTTACTCGGCGCAGAACGTAGTTACCGGCAGGCGTTAAAACGCTCAGAAAACAACCCTGTGGTGCGAAATAATCTAGCCCAGGTTCTGGCCGAGCAGGGGTGCAAGGCTGCGGCGCGCCAGCAAATAAAGCTGGCACTTGAAGCTGCGCCTGAAGACCTGCAAGCGCCGCTGTTGAGCACCTTGAAGGAAATAAAAAGTGCGCCCGACAAGTCAGACACTTGCAACCCGGATTAATCTGCCTGCAAGGCTTCGAGGGCCGCGCTGAAACCGCGTAAATCAATCGGAATCTGCACCGGTTCCTGACGGGTATTGTAGATGGTGATGGTAAGCCGGCTGCCTGCCTTGAGCGTATCCAGTATGTTGGGTTGCAGGCGCAAGGTGGTCTGACAGCCCGCGGGTGCGCACACCTGAATCGGAAAACGCTGTGTGGGGCCATCAGCCACCGCCAGCGTAATGCCGTTGAGGAGCCAGAGCCCGAGCGGCATGCGGATTATGGTGACCGGGTCGCTGTCGTCCGGGGCGTAGCCCAGGCTCATGCGAACGGCCTTCTTTTTGTCATTGCTTTGTTCTACCACGATTTCCTGAAAAATATGGCAGGCATCGCCGCCCTCATCGTTGGGCACGCATTTCATTGTCCACTGCTCGAACTGCTGGCTGGATTTCGCTGCCACCACCGATTGGGCGGCGATCAGCAGCGTAGTGGTCAGGATAATTATGAATTTTCTCATGGTCTCTATTTGGATAAAGCCGCGCCCAATCTTGGCATATGCGGGCCAGGGCGCCCATAGCGGCGTGCTAAAATGCCGCCCAAACCACACAGTGGATATTTTATGCAAAGCCAATTGGTGCTGCTCCGGCACGGTCAGAGTCAATGGAATCTGGATAACCGTTTTACCGGCTGGGTAGACGTGGACCTGACTGAAAAAGGCGTGGCCGAGGCCGCCGAGGCCGGGCGATTGATGGCGGCCGAGGGCCTGCAGTTTGATCAGGCGCACACGTCGTTGTTAAAGCGTGCCATCCGCACCCTTTGGGTCAGCCTGGAACAGCTCGACCAGGTCTGGGTACCGGTGCAACGTTCCTGGCGCCTGAACGAACGCCACTATGGCGCCTTGCAAGGCTTGAACAAGGCGGAGACCTCTGCAAAACACGGCGAGGAGCAAGTGCATATCTGGCGCCGCAGTTATGATATCCCGCCGCCTGCCATACCGGTTGATGACCCGGGCCATCCGGCCAATGACCGCAGATACGCGCATCTGGACCCGCAGGCCTTGCCGGGTACCGAATCCCTGGCTTTAACCCTGGACCGGGTTCTCCCCCACTGGCACGATGCCATCGCGCCCGTGCTCAAAACCGGCAAAACCGTGCTCGTCACGGCCCACGGCAACAGTCTGCGCGCGCTGGTGAAGTATCTGGAAGAAGTACCGGATGATGAAATCACCAGCCTGAATATTCCCACCGGCATACCGCGCCTGTATACGCTGGATGCAGACCTCAACCCGCTGGAATCGCGTTATCTGGGCGATGCGCAGGCCGCGGAGAAAGCCGCGCAGGCCGTGGCGAATCAGGGCAAGGCCTGATCTGGGCCTCCTCTGACCCGCCAGGTGGGTTGCGCAGCGTCGGTAATCAGGCCGTGCTGCAGCAACCACGCCCGGGCATCCTCGGCGTCGCGCTCAAACCAGGCGCGTGCGTGGCCGAGCCGGAAGCTATAGCCCCAGGCATCCATATCCGCAAACATGCGGGGCCGACCCATGGCACCCAAATAATCCGCAAGCAGGATCTGCAGATAACAAACGGCGTTTTCCTCGTCGTAATCGCCGTCGGCGTTGGTATGCAAACTGTTGCGCCGTGCGGGGGGCATACACACGTAATGACAGGCTTCGTGCAATATTGAATGCGCTGGCGTGTCGTTGCGGGCATGGAGGGTGTGGCCAACCAGGCCGGCTTCATCGTCACCCCAGAAACTGCCCGGGATGTCTGATCCGTGGTGGGTTGTTTCCAGGCTCAGACCATAGCGATCGAGCAGCGAAGCTATGGCCTGTAATTCAACATCGGCCAGCCGGAGTATGCCGGTGGCCGGGCGGGTTTCTAGTTCGCTCTGCATCGAGTGGCAGTGTAGGCTGTCGCTATACATAGTCAATGAAACGGACACACTGTGAAGATGAAAAGTGTATTGCTGGCGCTGCTGACATGCGCACTGGTCGCTTGTGGGCAGAATGCTAAAACGCAGCCTGCTTAAGCGGGTCAAGCGCATTGCCGTGGTGGGGCTTTCCGCCAACCCCGATCGACCCAGTCACGGGGTTGCCAAATCGCTGACACGTTTCGGTTACGAGCTTATCCCCGTCAACCCCGGCCATGATGAACTGCTTGGCGCGAAATCTTATCCGTCATTGCTTGAAGTACCGCAAGCCAGTGATCTGGTCGACGTATTCCGTGCGCCCGAGCACGTGCCTGAAATAGTTGAACAGTGCATCGCGCTCAATTTGCCCGCGCTCTGGTTGCAGGAAGGCGTGGTGCACGAACAAGCCGCGGCGCGCGCCCGTGACGCCGGGATACTGGTGATAATGGACCGCTGTATTTACAAGGAATACAAGCGATTGCTTGAGGCTTGAATACGGCCTTCATCTGCGCGGCTTCGTAATATTTACTCTAACCGGGTAAGTACCCGTTATTTTCCTGACGGGTGCTTGACATTGTGCTGCGCTCTTATTATGATGCATTGCAACAAATGGTGCGACACAGCATTTGGAATTATTTCAACAAGCGCAAAGAAGCTTTACGGAGCACATAGACATGGCGATTCAAGACATTATCAAAGACGTACGTACTCGTGTAGAAACCGCGAGCAAGCAGTATCAGGACGCGTTCTTCGCAACGGTCGACGTTAACAAGAAGGCTTACGGCGTGGTCAAGAGCAACGCCCGTAGCATTGCCAACACCGAAGTGGGCGCAGCCAAGAATCTGTTTGCCGCCGCGCAAGCCAGCTTCGACAAGGCACGTAAGGACGGCGTTCGCCAGGTTGCGAACAAGCCTTCAACTTACCTGCCGGAAGGCCGTGATCAGGTGGTTGCTGCCTACAGGCAAACCATCGAGCTGTTGGTTAAAACCGGCAATGAGTTAAGTGACGTAGCGACCAAGGGCTACCAGACCGTACTTGGCAAGCTGAATGGCAAAAAGCCGTCCGCCAAGAAGGCGACTGCGAAGAACGCCCCGGCCAAAAAAGCTGCGCCTAAGAAAACCGCGGCTCGCAAGACCACTGCGAAGCGCAAGACGACCGCCACCAAGGCGAGCAATGGCACAGCGACTGCCTCGTAAACCAGGCAAAAAACTGTAGTCATGCGGCCCGGCGGGTTTTACTCGACCGGGCCGTTTTTTGTTCGGCTGTACAACTTGAGACGAAACAGGATCTACAGGAAGAGATACATGCAATCTGCCAAAATCAGGATGAAATCACTATATCGGCGCGTGCAAAACGTATTTGAGCGCCTCAGGCACCACGAGGCACATGCCATGCGTGTGCACATGGATGATCTGCGTGAACGCGCCACCGTTGCCGTGCAGGCTGGTGACTTCAATACCCTGGTAAGTGATCAGATAGATTTAATGCCACGTAGCAACGAAAGTCTGCGGGCGCACTGGTTGGGGCTTATGGCTATCGCGCGACAGAATGTGCTGGAGTGGATGGGCCTTGGCCGGGACTACTGGCAGGCCATCAAGTCCGTCGTCAAAATAGGGTGAACCGCCCCGTACCATGCGGCATTAATCCTTCTTGGTACTCCGCCGGCTAGCTTTTTTGCGTGCGGGTTTGGCTTCCTCTTCCTCATCCAGGCCGGCCTTGCCTGCGGCCATGGCCAGAAACCGCTGCAAGGTTTTATTGCCCCAGGTCGTGGTCTCGCGTAACAGATCAGCAGGGTCGAAACTCTCGGCCCCTTTCGACACGCGACCGCGTACGTAGGCGATCATATCTTCCTGCAACCCCGCCACGTCAGGCAAACCCAGGAATTGCCTGAGTTCTGCCGGGGTTACGTCAATTTCTATCTTGATTTGCAAAGTCTGGCTCCTCGTCTCGAATTCCTCTGGCGAGCCTCAAGTTTGGACCGCTTTTTTAGCTAAAGCAATCAAGCCTTAATACGGCCGGGCACTGAGGGGACAGGGTAAACCACAAACGCCAGTCCCGGCGCGCGCACTTGCCCCAACAGGTTGACCGGCGTTTGCCGGAATGGCATAAGTTGCTTATAATTTAAGAATTATATAAAAACACATGAATTATCATGCACTTATACATGTAGGATAAATACTACACAGAGATATAGGCATTGCCTATACAGAGATTCTGCAATGTAGCCGATATTGGCTACATCGACTGGTATAAATCCGTATAACAACAGCCACCGATAAAAAATTTAACCAAATATTAATCGAAACACAGGAAAAGAACGTGAAGAGAACCTTACTAACAGCCTGCATAGCCTTGGGCGGCGGCACCCGCCTCCGCCCAGGATCCGTTTAGCGCGCTCGGTACGCTGGATGCTGCCGTCGCGAATCTGTACGCCACCTCAGTGACACTGGTGCGCGCCGACTCTACCGGAACCGCGGTAAACCTGACCAACACGATTAATGGTCTGACCACTGGTCTGGCTGCTGGCACACCGGGTGAATCTTTTGCCGCCAGCGGCGTGGAGCTTTCAAACACTCTTTTAACTCAGTCCACAACGGTACTGAACCTGCTTGATACGCAGGGCGCCCCCACTGGCTGAGCAGACCCGGCCCCTCGCCGATGCCTATGTGACCAACACCCAGTTTCTGGCGGAAGGCCTTCCTCTGACAGAGGGCATCGTCGATCTGGGCAACTCCGATGGTGGGTTCCAGGTCTTTTTGGTGAATATCCAAATCCCTGTGATCAGTGATCTGGTAGCCGGATTCCCGGCATTCCCGGGTTTCAGTGGCCCGGCTGCGGGTGGTGATGCGGGTGCGGGTTTGCCGCTGGATGCGCTTGATCTGGCTGTTCTGACCGACCTGCTTGGTGGCGCCGGATTGCCCGGCCTGGACGCATTACCAGGCCTTCCTGGTGGTGACGGTGACGGCGGTGCTCCGGCATTACCCGGCCTGGATGCGCTTGATCCCGCGGTGTTAACCGATCTGCTGGGTGGCGGCTTGCCTGGCGCGGATGGACTGCCGGGCGCAGACACATTACCACTGGACGCATTGGACCCCGCAATTCTGACTGACCTGCTTGCGGGCGGTTTGCCGGGTGCCGACGGCCTGCCCCCGCTGGACCTGAATGTACCGGGGGCGTAAATACTAGCCTGGTCCATTTTTGGGCATAGCAATAAAGCCCTCGCCTCGGCGAGGGCTTTATTATTGGCCTTCCAGAATCGGCAAGCGACACGCTTGCCCTACAGGTCGGTTTAAGACCTGCTTTCCCGGGGGATGCAACCGCCAGCGTGCGTTCAACTTCGAGCGTTAACCGCCTAACTATCGAGTGTCTTGTCTCTTTCAATTAGCGCATAGGCTGAATGATTGTGGATGGACTCGAAGTTCTCCGAGCTAACCACATAATGCTGAATGCGGTCGTCCTCGTTCAGACGCATCGCGACATCGCGCACCAGGTCTTCAACAAACTTCGGATTTTCAAAAGCACGCTCTGTTACGGCTTTTTCATCGGGACGTTTGAGGATGCCATACAACTCTGAAGAAGCTTCCGACTCGGCGATGTCGATCAGCTCTTCCAGCCAGAAAAATTCATCGGCGCGCGCGGTGATAATGACTTCCGAGCGTTGATTATGCGCCCCGTATTTCGATATTTTCTTGGAGCAGGGGCACAGGGTCGTGACCGGTACTTTAACGGTAACGTACATCTGCGTTTTGGCGCCTTTCTGCTCGCCACGGAAGGTTACGCGGTAATCCATCAGACTTTTTACGCCGGTTGCGGGGGCGGCTTTTTCCACGAAATAAATGAAGTTCATTTCGATGTGACCATTCTCGGCTTCCAGGCGCTGCGTCATCTCGTGCAGCATGTCGCGGAAGGAGGCTACGGTAATTTCGCGCTCGTGGTCGTTGAGAATCTCAACAAAACGCGACATATGCGTGCCCTTGAAGTGGTGCGGCAGGTTCACGAACATGCTGAATTCAGCCACCGTATGCTGGTCGCCGCCGGTGCGTTCGCGGATTCGAACGGGATGGCGGATATCGCGGATACCCACCTTGTTGATGGGGAGCTGGCGTTTGTCGGCGGAGCCTTGAACGTCCTCGATTTCGTCCGTGCGGGGAATGTCGCGCGATGCAACGGTCATGCGGTGTCACCTTGGTGTGCGATGTTATGCCAGATGTGGCATCCAGCCTGCTATTTTAGCGCCTGTGGACGATGCACACAAAGTCAGTGGTCTTCTATGCTACCCCGGCGGCCAGGAAAAGCTGCGCCCGCCGAGTAAATGAAAGTGTAGGTGGAACACGCTCTGGCCCACTTCGTCGCCGTTATTGGCGACGATACGAAAGGCCTCGCCATAGCCTTCAGCGCGGGCAATCTGGCCGGCTACCAGCATTAAATGACCCAGCAGGGGCTGGTCATCTGCGCTGGCATCCGCGAGTTTCACAATCGGCTTTTTGGGGATAAGCAGGATGTGCATTGGCGCTTGCGGATTGACGTCGCGAAAGGCCAGGCATTGCTCGTCTTCGAATACGATGTCCGCATCCATTTCGCGATTGATTATCTTGCTAAAAATCGTCTCGGCCATGATTAGCTCCAGCTTGTGACTTCAACGCACATGTTAACGTGCGCGCCGGGCACTGGGGTAGGTAATATGCTGTCCCGGCGTATCGCTGGCCGCTTGTTCCATGATATGGCTGGCAACATCGGCCGCAGTCACCGGCCGGAACTGGCGCAAGGGGCCAGCCAGCACTGGTGAAAACAGCGGTGCGAGGCGCTGGGCCCAGGCTTCGCCGGCACGGTGCTCGTCGCGCTCTCCCAGCAACAGTGAGGGCCTGATCCAGTACACCGAACTAAAGCCAAGTTTGGAAACGGCCACCTCCGTGCGGCCTTTCACCTGGCTGTAGAAATTACTGCTTTCGGGATTGGCGCCCACCGCGGAACCCAGAAAAAAACGCTGTGCGCCCTGTTGTTCGCAAGCCTTCGCCAGCGCCAGCACATGGCCGTAGTCCACGGCCTCGAAGGCCTGTTTGGAGCCTGCGGTTTTAAGCGTTGTGCCCAGACAGCAGAATACGTCGTCGACTTGAAATAAGCTGGGTGATGCAACCGCCAAGTCGGGGATTTCCTCAAATGCGAAAATTTCCGTGGTCAGTTTTTCGTGCGTGGTCGCCAGCGGTTTTCGGCTCGGGGCGATCACTTGTGCGTACAAATCACTTTGCAAGAGGCGCGCCAGTAATTGTGAGCCTACCAGGCCGGTTGCGCCCGCGATCATGGCTTTTCGGTTTGCTTTCATTTGTAAATCATCCAGGGTGAGCGCCCGCAGTGTAATCCATGGCCAACGCAACTAGCTGCGAAAAAACGCCATAATCGTTACGCTGGGTCGTCAATGCTATTACGATAGGGCTGGCGGCGCGTTATTATTACGCGCCAGGCAGCAGGAAAATTCACGCTCCGCAGGCTTTGGAGTAGTAAAAAAGAGATAAGCGCATGAAGTATTTCGTTACCGGGGGAACAGGATTTATCGGCCGTTTTCTGATCGAGCGGCTGCTCAAACGGCGCGGCTCGACCGTATACGTATTGATGCGCAAAGCCAGCGCGGATAAATATGACCATCTGCGCGAGCGCCTGGGCGCCAGCGAAGAGCGGCTGGTACCGGTGTGGGGCGACATCACCAAAAAAGGCATAACCGACGCCGAAACCCGCAAAAAGCTGGCGGGCGAAATCGACCATGTTTTCCATCTGGCCGCCGTCTACGACATGAATATGGACGACCAGACCGCGGACCGCGTGAATAACGAAGGCACCCGCCATATAGTGGAGTTCGCGAATGCGCTGGGCGGCGATGTGCGCCTGCATCATGTGTCCTCCGTGGCGGTGGCCGGCGCGGAATTCGATGGCATCTTTACCGACGACATGTTTGACGAAGGCCAGTCGGTTAAACACCCCTACTACCGCACCAAGTTCCAGTCGGAAAAAATCGTGCGCGAAGAGTCCAAAGTACCGTGGCGGGTTTACCGGCCGGGCATGGTGGTCGGGCATTCCGAAACCGGCGAAATGGACAAGATCGACGGGCCGTACTACTTCTTCAAAACCATCCAGATGCTGCGCGACCGGCTGCCGAAATGGTTGCCATTGCTGGGCATAGATGGCGGCGGAATGCCGGTGGTGCCAGTGGATTATGTGGTTAACGCCATGGACGCCATCGCGCACAAGGACGGCGAGGACGGCAAGGCCTTTTTCCTCATTCCCAAAGACGCGCCCAACGCCGGCGAGATGCTGTCCACCTTCATGCGCGCTGCGCATGGGCCGGATTTCGGCACCTATTTATCCACCCAGAATTTGCCCAAAGGCATCGAATCCGGCTTCAAGAAACTCGCCGCCAGTTTGCCGATGTCGCGCACCCTGGAAAAGCGGCTTTCATCCGCGCTCGGGGTGCCGCTGTCTACCCTGGGCTATGTCAACAATCGCGCGCATTTTGATGACCGCAATACCCGCGCCGCGTTGAAAGGCACCAAGGTCAGTTGCCCGCCGCTGGAAGATTACGCCGAAACGCTTTGGAATTATTGGGACCTGCACATGGACTTCGATGTGAAGATTCCCAAGGCGCTGATGTCGCGCGTGAAAGGCAAGGTGATTGTAGTCACCGGCGCCTCGTCCGGCATTGGTTTTATCACCGCCAAGAAGCTGGCCAAGGGCGGCGCCAAGGTCTGCCTGGTGTCGCGTACGCGCGAAAAACTGGAAGAAACGCGCGACATCATCGCCAAATTCGGCGGCGATTCTTATGTTTACCCCTGCGACCTGAACAATATGGAAGATATCGACCAATGCGCCGAGGCGATTCTTAAAGACCATAACCACGTCGATATTCTGGTGAACAACGCCGGGCGTTCCATCCGCCGTGGCGTGTTTGAATCGCTGGACCGTTTTCACGATTTCGAGCGCACCATCCAGCTTAATTACTTCGGCGCTATTCGCATGATCATGGCCTTCCTGCCGTCGATGGGTCGGCGCCGTTCCGGGCATGTGATCAACATATCCAGCATAGGTTGTTTGACCAACGTGCCGCGTTTTTCGGCGTATGTGGCGAGTAAATCCGCGCTCGATGCTTTCTCGCGCTGTATTTCAGCGGAAGTTGCATCACGCAATATTTACCTCACCACTATTTACATGCCGTTGGTACGCACGCCTATGATTGCGCCGACCAAGCTGTATGACTACGTGCCTACACTAACGCCTGAGCAGGCGGGCAACATGGTGGTATCGGCTGTGCTGGAAAAACCCAAACGCATTGCTTCGCCACTCGGCACCACCGCGCAAGTCAGCTACGCGCTATGGCCGAAAGTGAACGACTACGTGCTGAACAAGGCCTTCCACATGTTCCCATCATCGAAGGCGGCGCGCGGCGAAGAGGGTGAAAAAGCCGAGCGCCCGAGCATGCGCGGACGCATTCTGGCCGCGCTGTTGCCGGGGCCCTATTGGTAGAGCGTTCTTGCTGTAGGGCAAGTCTGCGACTTGCCTGGCAAGCGACACGCTTGCCCTACAAATGTGTCTTACCGTCTGGGATTTAGAAAACCATTAGCCTTGTTTGAGTCTCGTGCATAACCATTTATTTAGCGCAGTTCCTTGCGCAAAAGCTTGCCAACATTGGACTTAGGCACCTCTTCGATAAATTCTATGTGCTTGGGTACCTTGTAGCCGGTCAGGTTTTTCTTGCAGTATTCGCGCACTTCCTCGGCTTTCAGTCCGGCGTCTTTTTTCACCACAAACAACTTTACCGCCTCGCCGGATTTTTCATCCGGCACGCCAATACAGGCGGCTTCCAGCACTTTCTCGTGGCCGGCGATAACGTCTTCGATTTCGTTGGGGAAGACGTTGAAGCCGGAGACCAGAATCATGTCTTTCTTGCGGTCGACGATATAGAAATAACCCTGCTCGTCCATGTTGGCGATGTCGCCGGTACGGAAAAAACCGTCCGGGGTAAAGGCTTCTTCATTGGCTTCCGGTTTGTTCCAGTAGCCCTGCATGACCTGCGGGCCGCGCACGCATAATTCACCGGCTTCGCCCTGGGCAACGTCGTTGTTGTCGTCGTCACGGATTGCGATTTCAGTGGCGGGCACGGGCAAGCCGATGGAGTGGTTGAAGTTGTCCAGATCCAGCCGGTTGCAACTGGCCACCGGGGAGGTTTCCGACAGACCGTAACCTTCCACGATGGGTACACCGGTAACCGACTTCCAGCGTTCGGCTACCGCCTTTTGCACGGCCATGCCGCCGCCCATGGCGAACTTGAGCGAGGAAAAATCCAGATCGGCAAAGCCGTCGGTATTCAACAACCCGTTGAACAGGGTATTCACGCCGGTGATGGCGGTGAATTTGTGTTTGCCCAATTCCTTTACAAAACCCGGCATATCGCGCGGATTGGTAATAAGCACGTTCTTGCCGCCCAGGGTAAAGAAAATCAGCGTATTCACGGTGAGTGCGAAAACGTGATACATGGGCAGCGCAGTAATAATTACCTCGTTGGCATCGTCCATGCTCTGGCTAAACCAGGCATGGCACTGCTGCAGGTTCGCCACCAGGTTACCGTGCGAGAGCATGGCGCCCTTGGCCGGGCCGGTGGTGCCGCCGGTGTATTGCAGGAAGGCCAGATCATCATGAGTCAGTTCCGGTGCCTGGAATTCCTGTTTCGCGCCACTGGCAAGCGCGCTGCGAAAGTCGATGTTGTCGGGAATATCCCAGGGCGGCACCATTTTCTTCACGCGCTTGACCACAAAGTTGGTAATCGGGCCTTTCAGGCCAGACAACAGATCGCCCAACTGCGTAGTCACCACAGTGGTGATAGGTACCGTGTCGTAGACTTTTTCCAGTGTGGCGGCGAAATTTTCCATCACCACAATGGTTTCGGCGCCCGAATCCGATAGCTGGTGTTCCAGTTCGCGCGCGGTGTACAGCGGGTTAACGTTGACCACCACCAGCCCGGCGCGCAGCGCACCGAACAGCGCCGCCACATATTGCAGGCAGTTGGGCATCATGATTGCCAGGCGGCGACCCTTTTCCAGGCCCAGATCGTTTTGCAGGAAACTCGCGAAGTCGCGCGACTTTTGCTCGACTTCTGCATAGCTCAAAGTGGTGTCCATATGCGTGAAAGCAATGCGGTCGTTATAGCGTTCGCAGCTGTCTTCCAGTGCGTGGCCGAGCGAGCTGTAGACGTTCAGGTCCACTTCGTCGGTAATGCCTTCGGGGTAGTTTTCAAGCCAAACCTTGTTCATCGTGACTCCTCTGTCAGGGTGTTATGCGCCGCTCGTCCGGGGTTCGCGGCGTCTGTTTCGATTAAGAATTCTAATTTTTTATCCGCAAGCTGGCGCACGCTCATGTTGTCCAGAGAATCCTGGCGGGCGCTGTTCAGGCGGTCGATTACCGCTTGTACGCGTTGGTGCGGCACATCGTTTCTTGGCCGGGTTAGCGGGCTGGGGTCGCCGCCGCGCACGGCTTCGAGTATCTCGTTAATGCTTATACCATCGATATCCCGACGCGGCACGACCGCGTCGCGGTCTTCGCCGGCTTCAACCAGAATACGTTGCGCCACCAGGCGGTCAACCACGGTAAAAACGTGTTCCGGCAAGGCATGCAGATAATTGCCCAGACGCTGTACGCCCCAGGGCGGGCTGCCGTTGATGAAGTTGTGTGTTACCAGCGCCATGATTAACAGGGCCAGTTCTTCGAGCTGTTCGGCGCTCAGGCGTGGAGGTTCTGCCGAACGGCGCATTTGCGACGGGTTTTGTATGAGAAATGCCACCCGGCAACCCAGCAGCAGAATGAGCCAGCTCACATAAAACCAGATCAGCAGAAAAATAAGAATGGCGAAGCTGGCGTAAATGGCATTCACATTGCCGGCAGAGCTGGCAAAAGTGGCAAAGCCGTAACTCGCGGTTTGCCACAACACGCCGGAAAACAGCCCGCCCGCCAGTGCCGGCAAAAACCGTACCCGCGTGTTCGGCATGAACATGAACAGGAAGGTGAACGCGGCGGAGAACAGGAAGTAAGGCACCGTTCTGCCGATGAGATACAGCGTGGTACCGAAAGGCTCAATCGCTGTAATTTCGTTCACCAGCGTATTGCTGGTTACGCTTGCGGTCATGCTGGTGCCCAGCACGATGACCAGCGGGCCGACCAGCAGCACGCTTAAATATTCAGAAAAACGCCGCCCCAGGCTGCGCGGCTTGCGCACCTGCCAGATGAAATTGCAGCCGGCTTCGACTTTCTGAATCAGCGAAATTACTGAGTAGATCAGCAAGGCCAAGCCCACCACTCCCAGCACCCCAACGTCGACTTTTTCAACAAAGCCCACCATTATGTCGACAATTTCTCCGGCCTGCGACCCCAGCGGCGCCAAAAATCGCTGCAGGGTGGGCCGCAGTACACCGTCTATTCCAAACGCCTTGAGCATGGAAAAACTCAAGGCCAGCAGCGGTGCCAATGACAACAGCGTGGTGTACACCAGGCTCATCGCGCGCATGGTGAGCTGGCCGTCCGCGATGTCGCGAATCAGGATGTAGATAAGCCGGGCGAGCACGATACCCAAGCGCTCGATCGGCGGCAGGTTATCGGTGTCTGTGGCCCAGAGTCGTTGCTGGGCCCGCGCTATGTAATTCGAGATCACCAGTTTATTTAGGCATGATCAATGTTGTGCGCATTGTAACCCGCTTGGCGCAGCGTCTAAATGGATGCGCGCGGCTGGGGCCGCCAGATAGATTAGAAAGTATCGACCTGCTAGGCTTTGATTGCTCTATGGTCAGGTCCGTTTAGTAAATCGAAATCAAGCGAGCGGTAAGCAGCAGTTCATGGCGAATGATAAATCTCAGGCTAAACCCAGGGCGAAGCGCAAGGTCACAAAAACCAGCGTGAGCAAGGCTAACGGCGCGACCCAATCACAAAAGACGCAAGATGCGATTGAACAGGCGCGCAATGTGGCCGAACAGGTGCTGGGCGCGAATCCGGTAGTCGGCATTACCCGCGAGGAATTGCTGGGTGCAGCCTCGCGCCTGCTGAAATTATTGTCGCTTAATCCGGTAACCGTGGCGCGGAAGCAAGCCAAATTCGCTTCTGACATGGCCGCGATTCTGCTGGGCAGCTCCAAAATTACCCCCGACCCCAAAGACCGGCGATTCCAGCACAGCGTATGGCATACCAGCGGTTATTACCGGCGGGTAATGCAAAGTTATCTGGCGTGGTCGCGCAGTATGCGCGAGATTCTGGCGTCGATAAACGCCGACCCGATAGACATGGAACGCGCCCAGTTTTTCCTGATGCAGTTAATCGCCGCGGCCGCGCCCACGAATAACCCCATAGGCAATCCCGGCTTCATTGATAACGCCATGCGCAGCAAGGGCATGTCCATTCTGCGGGGCCTGCAGAATCTGATTGATGACGTAATCAACAACCACGCCATGCCCAGCCAGGTGGATGGCACGCCGTTCAAGGTGGGCAAAAATATGGCGAGCTCACCCGGTGCGGTGGTGTTCCGCAATCCGGTGTGTGAGGTAATCCAGTACACGCCGCGCACCGCCAAGGTCGACGCCACACCGATTCTGCTGATTCCGCCGCAGATCAACAAGTACTACATCGTCGATCTGGCGCCGGGCAAAAGCTTTGTTGAGCACGCCGTAAGCCAGGGCCAGCAAATGTTCTGCGTGTCCTGGCGCAATCCCACCGCCGCGCAGCGCGACTGGGGCCTTGAGTCTTATGTAACGGCGGCAGAAGAGGCGATAGACGCCGTGCTGGACATTACCGGCAGCGACGATTTGAAACTGATGGCCGCCTGCGCCGGCGGCATTACCGCCGCGGTAATCCTGGGCCACATGACGGCGATTGGCGAAGGCCACAAGGTGAACAGCCTCACCCTGCTGGTTACCGTGCTGGATACCCGTGCGAAAACGCTACTGGGCCTGTTTGCCAACGACGCGTCCATCAAGGCCGCTATTTCACGCAGCCGCAATCAGGGCGTGCTCGATGGCGCGCAGATGGCGCGCGCCTTCGCCTGGCTGCGCCCGGATGATCTGGTGTGGGGCTTCGTGGCTAACAATTACATCATGGGCAACCAGCCGCCGGCGTTCGACATCCTGTACTGGAATAACGACACCACAAGACTGCCCGCTCAGTTCCACGCGGACCTGCTAAATGTATTCAAGCAGAACCCGCTTATTAAGCCCGGCGGCATGAAAATGCTTGGCCAGCCCATTGACCTGAAAAAAATCGATTGCGATATTTTCGTCATCGCCGGCATTACCGACCACATCACCCCCTGGAACGCTTGCTACCGCGCCACGCAGATGTTTGGCGGGAACGTGAAGTTCGTGCTCAGTTCGTCGGGCCACGTGCAATCGATCGTCAATCCGCCGTCCAATCCCAAGGCCAAATATTTTGTGAATGACGATTACAGCCTGCCCGCCGAGCAGTGGCTGGAACAATCCGAAGTGCAGGAAGGCTCGTGGTGGACTTTGTGGACAGACTGGGCGCGCCAACATTCCGCCGGCGA
>JBDNIO010000252.1:0-2543 GCA_041688215.1 Salinisphaeraceae bacterium
CCGGGATGGGCACATGCAAGCGTGGCCACAGCAACATGACGGTCAGCGTGAACACCCCGATACCTAGCTCGAACGGATTGAGTGTGGGCAGAGAAGTGACGATCCGTCCCAGGTTCTCGACAAAATGTTCGCCGAGTTGCCATACGCTGGGACCCTCACAAATATCCATCCTTGCCATAGGCTCTGCTTAGGGCTGCACATCTAGCGCAGGATGACATTTTATGGTAATTATATTACCATAAAATGCAATCAATGCGGTGTGCTGACCTAGGAGTAGGTTCCCGAATGGGTCATTGCACAGGACAGAAAATAACATTAACATTAAATCTTAATGTTATGAGGGATTGGCCATGGAAAAGAAGACGGCTCGCCTTACCTTGATGATTGACCCACACAAGAAAAAGGCCTTCGAGGAGCTATGTGCATCCCAGGATCTGACGCCTTCGCAGGTAGTTCGCCAATTGATCCGGGACTACCTCCATAGTCATGGGGTCGAGTATGAAACGCAGGCGGGGAAAAAATTCAAGAAGAGCTGAGAAATTTTCCTCTCGCTCTCATTTTAGTTCTGACAACATCCTTAGTGACAACCCTGTAATCCGTTGAGAGGGTTTGATGGACACCCGTTCTGATAGGTGTTCGTCAACCGGCTAATCCAGATGCCCAAATAAACCTAACAACATTCCTCGCCGCGCCAGGCCTTGCACCCCTCGGTAACTATCAGGGGCAGCATCGCCAGTGCAGCGAGCGGATCAGCCCACCACCAGCCGAACAGCGCGTTAAGTCCTAACCCAACCAATAGAATCCACGACAGGTACACGCATAAGTCGGTTTGCCGAGCATCGGAGGCCATCGCGTGACTGCCAATTTCGCCTGCTACGCTGCGTTTGGCGTTCGCCAGGATGGGCATGACAATCAACGACAAGGCTGCGATGGCAATGCCCACATATGATGCCTCGGGCGCCTGCTGCCACCACAGGTCGCCGCCAGCATCGATCAGCACATAACCTGCCAACAGGAAGAAACAGACACCCACCAAGCGCTGGGCCAGGCGTTCTCTGGCTTCGCTCGCATCAGCGAGGCGCCACAGCAACACCGCGCCGGAACTGGATTCGATGATCGAATCGATACCGAAACCGATCAGGGATGCGCTACCGGACATTGCGCCTGCGGTGATGGAAACCACCGCTTCCAGGCCATTCCAGGCAATGGTAAATACTTCCAGCCAGCGGCCTCGCCGGGTAGCCGCCAGGTTGGGCGCGCAGGCGGATGCGGTACAAGTCGTAGTGTCGGGCGTACTCATGGGAATAGAAAAACTCGTGTTAGCGGTTGATTCCTGATTCAAATTAGGGCGGCGACGGGCGCGGCCACACAGTATCGCACTGACCGGTTATCTGCCGCATTGTCGCATATCTGTCACAACGTATATGTATAATACCGTATATATGCCGGAGTGCATATGACCTTACGCATCTCTCTTTTCCAGAGGTAAGTCCCGTGAATCCAGATCGTTACAACGTATTATTTCTATGCACCGCCAATTCGGCGCGCAGCATCTTCGCCGAAACCATCATGAATCATGTCGGCGGCGACCGATTCCGGGCCTACAGCGCGGGCAGCCACCCCGCCGGACAGGTTAATCCTGATGCGGTAAGGCTGCTTGAAAAGATGAAGCTACCCACCGAGGGCCTGCGCAGCAAGGACTGGGATGAATTCACCGCGTCCGATGCGCCCAAGATGGATTTCGTATTTACGGTATGCGACCGGGCGGCTGCTGAGGTGTGCCCCGTCTGGCCCGGCCAGCCGATGACCGCCCATTGGGGCATGGAAGACCCCGCCGCGGCTGACGGCGACGACGAGCACCGGTTGCAAGCTTTCCGTACCGTGTTTTTCGGCTTGCAAAGCCGCATCCACCTGTTCACCAACCTGCCGTTGAAATCCCTCGACCGTCTGGGGATACAAAGGGAACTGGACCAGATTGGCCATCATCAGCCGGAGAGCAACGAATGAGCGCCGAACCCGCACTGGAATTAACGGAATTCACGCCGCCCGATCTGTTCCGTATTCTCGCTGACGACACTCGGCTACGAGCCATGGTGCTAATGCACGCCGAGGGCGAACTCTGCGTCTGCGAATTAACCGAAGCTATTGGCGTGTCCCAGCCGAAGATGTCGAGGCACCTGGCGGTGCTCCGCGACGCCGGGTTGGTGCGCGATCGGCGTGAGCGGATATGGATTCATTACCAGATTGAGCCCGACCTTGCGCCCTGGGTTCACCCGATCCTCAACGCCCTGTGCGCGGGGGTGGCCGAGGACAGCCCTTACAGCGAAGACCGTCAGCGGCTGGCCGTGATGCCGGATCGCCCCGGCGACCGCTGCCCCGAAGAATAGAGCCTTACATGCAACACCACTGCTGTCCCATAAACTCGTACCGGTCATTCCGGGCGAAGACCCGGAATCCAGTGAGACCTTATAGAACCTGGATTCCGGACAAGTGCTTCGCACTTTCCGGAATGACGCAAGGAATAACCGAACTTCATGTCTCCA
>JBDNIO010000040.1:0-4652 GCA_041688215.1 Salinisphaeraceae bacterium
ACGACCGCCTGGCCAGTTAAACGACGCAGGCGTTGGCCGAGCTTGTTGGCGTTGACGGAGCCGGGTTGCAGGGCGTGGGCTGTTTCAGACATAACGGTAGTTGTATGGGCGAGCGCACTATTCTAACGTCTCACGGGCACAACAGTTGTATAAGTACAAGTGTTAAAGTCGCCAAGCAAGCCGTGCTGAATAGCTCTGACGAGAATAATTATGAAAATGCTGCCCCCCGTTGATTCGTTGTTTCTGTTCGCCGAAAACCGGCGCCAGCCCATGCACGTGGCCGGGTTGAACCTGTTCACGCTGCCCGAAGATGCGCCGCCGGATTTCATCAAGCAATTCGTGGAACAGATGCGCAGCTATACAGAACCCAAACCGCCCTACAATCAGCGCCCGGTTTTTCGTGGCGCCTGGTTCTGGCACGAAGATGAACAGTTCGACCTGGACCATCACTTGCGGCATTTGTCGCTGCCGCAACCCGGGCGTATACGCGAGTTGCTGGCCATGGTTTCGCGCCTGCACGGCAGTCTGATGGATCGCGGCCGCCCGTTGTGGGAAAGCAATGTCATCGAAGGCCTGGAAGACGGCCGCCTGGCGTTGTTTACCAAAATGCATCACGCCATGTTTGACGGCGTATCCGCCATGGGCGAAACGCGCAAGTCATTGACTGATAACCCCGATGAGCGCGACATGCCGCCGCCCTGGGCGCGCCCGCGTGCTAAACGCAGGAGCCCGAGCAATAGCCAGAGCAATAGCAAGGGCCCGGAACAGTCCGAGACCAGCATGAATTCGCTGCTGCGTTCGCTCAACAGCAATTACCGGGTGGTCCCCGGCCTGGCGCGCGGGTTCTGGGATATGTTGCGTTCCGGCGACGCTCAGGCTATAGACGCCACGCCTTACCAGGCGCCGCCGAGCATGTTGAACGTAAAGATCAGCAGCTCGCGCCGTTTTGCCGCGCAATCCTATTCCCTGGCGCGCCTCAAAATCGTGGCCAAGGCCAGCAATGCCACCCTGAACGACATCGCCCTAGCCATGTGTGCCGGCGCCCTGCGCGAATATATGAAAGCGCACAAAGCCCTGCCCAACGACCCGCTGATCACTATGGTGCCGGTGTCGGTGCGCGCCGCAGACAGCCCCGAAGGCGGCAATCAGGTATCCGTAATCCTGGTTAATCTGGCCACGCATATTCTGGACCCCGGCAAACGCCTGCGCGCCATTATTGAATCAACCCAATACGCCAAGCAGCGCATGTCGCAAATGAGCCGGGTAGAGCAACTTGCGTACGCTGCCGGCGCGCTGTCGCCCATATTTTTAACCTCGCAACTGGGTTATGACCGCGTGCATCCGGCGTTTAATCTGGTGATCTCCAACGTGCCCGGCCCCACCGAAACGCTGTACTGGAACGGCCTGCGGCTGGACGAGATGTACCCGGTTTCCATTCCGATTGACGGCCAGGCGCTGAACATCACACTCACCAGTTATTGCGACCAGATGGCGTTCGGCTATACCGCCTGCCGGCGCTCGGTGCCGAGCATGCAGCGTTTGCTGGATTACACCGAGCAGGCACTGGTGGAACTGGAAAACGCTGCCGGGCTATAAGTAGTTTCGCCTCTGCTGTAGGGCAAGTCTGCGACTTGCCAGCAAGATGCAATCTTGCCCTACAAAAGCGTTGTGCCGTTAAACATTCACAGGGCGGCATGAAAATACAACTCAAGCACTCGCGGATAAACACAGCGGCGTGCTTGCGGTATCCTACGCGGGCTGTCCCCCAATCACCGTAGGTAAATGCAACAAGACCCCTTCGCCGTCACCCGCGTCCCGCCCATGATTAAATGGCTGTTGATCGCCAACGGCCTGGGCTTTCTGGCTGAAATCTATGCCTACCAGCCGGTGCTGCTCAACTTTGCCCTGTGGCCGATCGGCTCACCGGCCGAGGTGCCGGGGTTTCAAGTCTGGCAACTGTTCACCTACGGCTTTCTGCACGGCGGCTTCGGGCATCTGTTCTTCAATATGTTTGGGCTGTGGATGTTCGGGCGTATTCTGGAGCAGGTCTGGGGGCAGAAACGGTTCCTGATTTATTACCTGGTTTGTGTCGTCGGTGCAGGCGTTATTCAGTTGCTGACGCTGATGTTCATGAGCCCGGACCAGGTGTATCCCACCTTGGGTGCCTCGGGCGGCGTATTTGGCATTCTGCTGGCGTTTGGCATGATGTTTCCCAACGCCCGCGTAATGCTGCTGATTCCACCGATTCCAATGACTGCCAAATGGCTGGTCGTAGGGTACGGCGCGCTGGAACTGTTTTTTGGCGTTACCGGAACCCAGGCCGGGGTGGCGCACTTCGCGCATTTGGGCGGTATGGCGTTTGGGTTTGTGCTGATTACCTACTGGCGCAATCAGGACCGTTTCAAGCGCAAGCGTTGATCCAAGCCTTGATCCGGGGCTGAGTAGTGGCTGCTTGTAAATAAGAATCATTATTACTAAAATCCGCATCTCGGCTTATCGGAGATGGCTGTGTCACAACGTGTACGTATCGCGGCAATCGGCCTTATTCTGGCCGGTGTTGCCGCCTCGCTGTGGTGGTTTGGACCGCGTGGGCCGGCGCCGATTGAGCGCACCGTGGTAATCAAGCAATATGCCAGCATCGCGCATGCGGTGTTTAGTGACAGTCTGCTGGCCGCGCGTGAATTACAGGGCGCGGTAGACCAGTTAACCACCCATCCCGGCCCCAAAACGCTGGACGCTGCCCGCAAGGCCTGGCGCGCTGCCCGCGTGCCCTATATGCAGTCGGAAGTTTTTCGCTTCGGCAATCCCCCGGTCGATGCCAATGAGGGCCAGCGAAACGCCTGGCCGCTGGATGAGGGGCTGATCGATTACGTCGAAGACGACTATGTTTTCGAGCAGGGCAACCGCGCCGCCCAGGCCAACCTGATCGCCAATCCGATCCTCCATGTGGGTAACCGCGAAATTGATACCACCGAAATCACCCCGCAGAAACTGGCCGACCTGAATGAAATCGGCGGCTCCGAGCCCAACGTGGCCACAGGTTATCACACCATAGAATTTTTGTTGTGGGGTCAGGATTTGAACGGCACGAACCCCGGTGCCGGCGAGCGCCCGTACACCGATTACGCCGCCGCGCCCGAGGCCTGCGCCGACGGCAAGACCTCCGCGCCGGCTGCGCATTGCAAACGGCGTGCGGCCTATCTTGAGGCAGTTACGCAATTACTGGTCAATGATCTCGAAACCCTGGTAGCCGAATGGGCGCCGGACACCGCAGACAATTATCGCGCTAAATTCGTGCAGGCATTACCGGAAGACGAAGCCCTGTGCCGCATGCTGTTCGGCATGGGCAGCCTGACGCTGGGCGAGCTGGCCGGCGAGCGGATGAAAGTCGCGTTAATCGCCCACTCCACCGAGGACGAGCACGACTGCTTCTCCGACAACACCCACAACTCGCATTATTACGACGCGCTCGGCATTGCCAATGTCTACCACGGCGAATACCAGCGCAGCGATGGCAGTCTGGTCAGCGGCGCCAATCTGGAGGATTTACTGGCAGCGGCGGATGAACCGGCCGCGGCCGAATTCGACGCCGCGCTGGAAAGCGCACTGGCGGACCTGAACACCCTGGTAAACGCAGCTGAAAAAGGCGAGCTGATTTTGATCAGCTCATCGCGCCCGGCAACGCGTCTGGTAATCAAAAAGTGCAGGCGGCGATTGATTCGCTGGTGGCGCTTGCCGGGAGAATTGAAAGCTTGGGCACCCGGATTGGCGTGAGCGATTTACAGCCCGACAGCGCGGGCCACGAGTTTTGAGTTGCCCGCGCGGACAGACACCAGGGCCGTCTCTGTTCCCGCGCTGATATTGGCGGGATTTGTGCTGTTCGCAGCCAGCGGCTGTGAGCGTAGCACCAGCAACGACACGGTGCCGGAGAACCCGGTGCGCAGCGGCGGCTACACCACCGTTTTTGACGCCAGCGAAAACGCCTACTCGCTGCCGGCTGCCAATATTCCCATCACCCGGCGCGACAGCTTTTTTGTCGGCAATGCCTTCTTCAAACAACCCTGGGTGATTGCACCTGCGAGCACGGATGCGCGCGATGGCCTGGGGCCGATGTACAACACCAACACCTGCCAGGGCTGTCACATTAAAGATGGCCGCGGGCATGCACCGGCGGGGCCGCGGTCCGAGAGTGTGTCGCTGCTCATCCGTCTGTCGGTGCCACCGAACGAAGAAACGCGGAAAAGTCTGGGTAAATTCGACGCCATTCCACATCCGGTTTACGGCGGGCAGTTGCAGGATCGCGCGATTCCCCGGGTACCGCCCGAAGGCCGCGTGCAAGTGCAATACAGTGAGCAGCCTGTGATCCTGGCGGACGGCAACCAGGTGCGCCTGCGCAAGCCGGAATTCAAAATTCAGGACTAGGCCTACGGCGAGCCGGGTGAAGATTTAATGATCTCGCCACGCGTCGCCCCGCCCATGATCGGCTTGGGCCTGCTCGAAGCCATCCCCGAAAAAACCATTCGCGCTGGCGCCGACCCCGAAGACGCCGATGGCGACGGCATTTCCGGGCGCGTAAACACCGTCTGGGATTTCGACAAGAACCAAGCCGCCATGGGCCGCTATGGCTGGAAGGCCGGCCAACCCTCGGTGCG
>JBDNIO010000253.1:0-4148 GCA_041688215.1 Salinisphaeraceae bacterium
CGCGTTCGTCAAACACCACTTGCCGGTATTTTGCAGGAAAAACCAAGTGGTACAGTAGTACCGTGACGTTGTGGCTCTTGTGTATGTATTCGCTCATCCATAAAGCTTACGCCGCAAGCGGCGGAGAATTCGACCCGCAGGGATTAAAACCACAAAGAACACGAAGGACACAAAGGGGGTGCTTTAATTTTTACTTTGTGTTCTTCGTGGTGAAAAATTCTTTTGGTACATCCTTTTACGTCTGGCTTTATCCACGGCTTTGCGCGATGTCCTTGAACTTGACCAGCCGCGTCTGCGGTTGCGGGTGCGCTTTGGCGCGTATCCAGCGAAAGCTCATGGCGCCGCAATCGTGGCCCACGGTGTTAATCCAGTTGGGCACGCCGGGGTCTTGATGGGCGACTACGATTTGCACGGAACCGTCTTTGCGATATTCAGCGGTGTGCTTGTTTACATGGATAATGAAATAGCGATAATCGAGCGATTCCATCCAATGATTATCCAACTGGAAATTCCAGGTTTCGCATTCGGGTGGCGTAGCCTCGATTACCAGGACTTCGTCGGGCGCCAGTTTCCAATAGCTGTGGTAATAAATGATATTGGGATCGCCGCCGGCAGCGTTGGACACCTCGGGATCAAATTGTGGCAGTTCGTTTACGTGCTTCTGAAAATCCCGCGCCCATTTGGCGAACAGGATGGACGCGCCGGCGACCAGATTGCTGGCGGTGTTCAGACCCGCGTCGATGGCTTGTGGCGTTACCGGCGCGGGTTCGAAAACCGGGTGGCCGTTGGCGGCCAGGCGCTCGACTTTGAGATCGGCGATGGTTTCGGTTTCCCGGTCCATGAAGGTTTGGCGCACAATCAAGGTGCCGCTTTCCGGCTCCATCGGCAGCCAGTTTCCGGGCTGTTTTTCGCAACTGACACAAATCTCGAAATAGCCATCGTCAGCGATTTCCAGTTCCGAGGCCTCAACGTAACCCGTAGGCGGCATGCCGCCACCCTGGCCATAATTGCCTTTTTGCGTACCGAAACCGAGGTAATGAACCGTACCGCGATAGCCGCTAATGCGGTATTCATATTCGCCGCTGATCGCCGCGTTCTGATAATAGTTGTCCGGATTATCCGAACCCATCTTCGCGGTTTCATGCACCACCCGTTGCAGCACCGGCGCGCGTGGATCGGCGTGTTCAATGAAGGCTTCCAGACCGGCACGCGCCAGACGGCTTAAATAACGATAGCCTTCCGCCTGGTTAAACGCATCGCGCGGCGCGCCGGGAAATACCATGGCGCCGCCGGCCGCTTTAAGCGTGTCGCAAAATTCTTCCCAGGATTTTCCGCTGACGATGCGTTGCTCGGCGATGCCCTCCGGGGTTTGCCCACGCAATTTCATTATCCACAGGGCGAGCTTGCGATAGCCGCCGTAGAGTTTGATGATCAGTCCTTTGATGGCCGCGCTCCGATTTCATTTTTTGAATTATTCGATAGCGTGAGTGATCGTCAACTGTGCGTCCTCGTCCGTTGCAAGTAGCCCGATATTGTTTAAGGCGTAATTACGATTTCGGACTCGCCTGCTACATACGCCAGCACCACCCGACTATTCGTTATCTCACGGGCTTGCGCGCCCTGCACGCGACTATTGGGGTTGAACTGGCCAGTGAGCGTAAGCTCCCCGGGGACATCGGAAGTCAGGTTAATGGTTAGCAACGCGTTCGTGTCCAAACCGCTGCGAGGCAGGTCCAGCGTTGTGGTGGCCAGGTTAACCAAATCAAGTGTCAAGCGGTTCTCCGCTGGGATTCCGGGAATAGCTGTCCAGCTCTGGCCGACCTCGGCATAGGGCAGCGGAATAGCACCGGCATCAAAAATCGGCTCGACGCCGGGCATTCCCATGCCACAGGCGTGGCTGAAAGCATCGACACTACCCTTGGCAGGCAGACCGCCGCGCTCTGATTCGTCGGCCAGCACTAAATCCGAAACCCAGTAGGCGTGGTCGTGGCGCAGACCAAATTCGGGTTCGTCCTCAATCGGCATAACGCTGTAGGTGACGGGATATGGATTGTGGTCCACCTGCACGTCGGCCAAAAACGGCGCCGCCATGGGGTAGTTGTCCAATAGAAATAACGCGAAATGTTCGCCTTGCGGATAGGTTTGAAAACGGTAGCGATAACCCAGTTGCTGGAAGCTGGTGAACTGGGCAAAACGGGGATCGCCAATATTTTGCGTTTGCGGGCCCGGGTAAGGCACCAGTTCATCCATGACCATGTTGAGATTCAAAAACGGAATGTGCCGGACGTTTCCCAAAATTAAATTGGTCAGGGTGCCGAAGCCCTCGGTGGGCGCGTTCGGCGGCACCCACAAACCCTCGCCGGGCGGGCCCACTTGCGTGAACGCCTTGCCGAACAAGTCCGGATAAAGCACGCCCAGGCGATAGCTGGCGTAGCCGCCCATGGAATAGCCGGTGGTGGCGGTGCGGTTGGCGTCGATATTGAAATTGCGCGCGATGTCGGCCCAGATTTCGAAAACATCAACTTCCGCACCCAGGTCATACCAGTTGCCGGGACCGCGGCCCAGCGGCGTCGGCACGAACGCGTCGAACTGCTCGCCGATCTGTTGTACGTATTGGGTGCCGTTATATTGCCAATGCTCCTGGCCGTTGGAATGAAACGCCCAGTGCAGGGGGCAGTGGCGTCTCGGTCTCTGCGGCGGCCGTGGGAATATACAAGGCGTAGGGCTTTAACTGGCCGAAATAGCTGGGGTCTTCGATGGTTAAATCACGGCCTTCGCCGCTGTTGTTTTCACTGCGCGTTCTGTCGCGGTTCAGTGACAGGCTGGACGCGTACAGGCGCATTTGCACGCCGGTAGCGGGTACGCTATCGCGGTTTACACGATTGGCAATATCGTCGTAGTTGATTGCGTGCTGAAAAAACGTCGGGTTCTTTTCGCGAATACGCGCGGACTGGATAGTGTCCGGCGGCGTGTTTTCGCCGATGACGGGTTCGTTAAAACGAAACGCAAGATTGAAGATACCAGCGGGGTTGGGTTGGGGTCCAACACCAAGCCAGGCTTTATCTCGCCGGGTTGGGTGGCGGTGGGCGCATCGCGGGGCATAAGCCAGCCGCCAGTGCCGGTATCGTACAAACCGGTAGCCAAGGTAACCCCAACCGGGCCCTGTGGATTGTGCAGCGAGCGCGGCACGAATACCCACATCTGATTCGCCTGCAAATCGGTGACGATATTCAGCGGGGTAGCGATGTTGCCGCCCGGCGCCAACCGCACATGTTCGGCGCCCGTTCCCCACAGGAAAATGACCTCGTCGCTGCCGGGAAACGGCGCCCCGGGGTCGCGCGGCAGGGTAGCTAAGCCGGTCGCGGGGTTGTTATCGGTATCGAACACGATGGCGGTAATCGTGGTGTCATCCTGCAGCAGTGTGTTCAGACTGATGCGGTAAGCGATGTCGGATTCGCCGGGCGCGATGCGGAACTCCAGCAGGTCCGCGGCGTTGCCGCCGTAGCGTTCAAAGTTAGTGGGGTAGTCGATGTCGCCAACCCGTGGTTCCAGGCCATTCACGCCGGAATTGCCTACCGTGACGGGGATCTCGTTAAGATCGTCATTGCTGACGTCGGAACCGTAGTCGTCGTAGATGTAATCCTGATACAGGTATTCTCCATTCACATAGCGTTCCTGGCCCTGCACCATAATCGGCGCGGCGCGAAAACGCGGGTCGCGGTTTTCCAGTTGCGGCGCTACGGGTGGCGGCGCGTAGAGTAAATCCGGGCCAGGGCGCGGGCCGGAAACAGCGGGCAGCGGCGTGGCATCCGGTGTGCGGCAGGTCGCGAAAGCCGTCGTAGTATTGCCATTTGGGGTGCTAACCGCGTCCGACGAGCCACCACCCGCACCGCAGCCGGCCAATCCCATGGCCGACGCAATGCCAAATGACAGCAGCAATTTATTGCTCTTGTAGGTTTGCCTTTATCTACACCTTTTGGTGGGCGGGGCACTCGGCGCTGCGCCGGCCGACTGACCCGAATGGCGCTAACTTAAGCCCTTATAGAGGCGATAAAGCGGCTGCTAAAAAGTGCTGAAAATGGGATAATTCGGGATGAAAAATCCTACTCCGTTTTTACCCGGCATCCATTTTTCTTTTCTGCGTCGGC
>JBDNIO010000254.1:0-3260 GCA_041688215.1 Salinisphaeraceae bacterium
GAGGCATGGCACCGAAAGCCATTGTCGGCGCGAGCATGCGACGGCTAGTGCACATGATCTATGGCGTGATCAAATCAGGACGGCCATTTCAGGCCGATATCCCGATGGCGGGGCTTGCAATTCAAGAGGGTATCTGACCCTGATTGCCCTCTCTATATTAGCGATGCGCGTGAGCGTGGGGCGCGATATTCCCGTTTCCTCACTCACTTCATCGCTAAAAATCACAAACAGCGAAATCATAACGACTAAAGCTTTCGCAATCGGAAAAATACTTATCCGAAGCCGCCTGCATTCTTGAGCGCCCAGGATACGCCTCAGACTTCAATTGACAGCGCTTCGGTTTCTATTTCTGAATCTGGGTTTTTTGTCGATTCCGACACTTGACAGAATTGCATTTGAATTAAGGTTTGCGCGTAACCAGTCTGTACTCTACCTACAGTCGTTGCCTTTTATGGAGGACAGCATGCACCCATGCATAAGCCAGGACGACATTCGGTTTACGAGTTCTTCATTTGATAACCGTGAAGGACCTTTGATTGCACACTCCCACACAACCAAGGATCGCCAGTTTGAGGACTTGTAAACTGTGAGATTACTCCGGTCGCGCAGTTTCGTTGCATTGATCTTTGAACGCCAGAATTCTGGACGGGTTGTTGGCCATTTGAATAAATGGCAATCATGACCGTGCCAAAAACAACCATTGACAAGTATCACTGCGCGATACTTTGGCAGCACCAAATCCGGCTTTCCTGGCAATTCTGAATAATGCAAGCGATACCGGAACCCCGCTCCATGCAGCAGCCTTCTCACCAGCAGTTCGGGGTTGGTGTTCTTCCCACGAATTCCTGCCATCATCAGTGACCGGGTTTTCCTCGACACTATATCGGACATCAGTACTGTCCCAACGTTGAATAACAAAAGTTAGGTAAGCTGTTGAAGTATCGGATAAATCCTTGCTGTAATCTTGGTGCCGACTTGAACAACAATTTCTATAATCTACTCATAATCGGCGCGAAATCGGAAACCATACTGCAAGTATAAAACTGGCCTATTTAGTAAATAGCACATATTATAAATAACTTACAACGAATATGTCCGCGATTAGGTTGCAAAATCCTATAGCGTTATGAAACCGCGTAAAAACGTTGGGACACTACTGATCGGACATATCAATTAAAGCCTGGTATGCTGCCCGCGGACAGATTTCGCGAAATAATTTTGAACGGAAAACCGAACGTGAGTGCTTCCATAAACGTATTTGACCTATTCGCAGGACCCGGCGGGCTCGGTGAGGGATTTAGCGGATTCAATACCCTCTCAGACGATGGCTTGAGATTTCCATTCAACATCGTCATGTCTGTTGAAATGGAAAAACATGCCCACCAAACGCTCATGCTCCGGGCATTCATACGACAATTCCGTGGAGCCGGCCTGCCTGTGGAATATTACAAGTACCTGCAAGGCGATAGTGAAATAACCAAACAAAAACTCTTCGAGCTATATCCATGTGAGTATAAAGCGGCCAAGCGGGAAACCCTTTACCGACCAATGCAATTGGGAGATGCGGCCGACGATGAAGTGGTATTCAACAGGCTGGCTGAGATCAACAAGGCAAGTAAGGACAATCCAACAATAGTTATCGGTGGTCCGCCTTGTCAGGCTTATTCGCTCGTCGGGCGATCTCGCAACATGGGCAATAAAAATTATGATGCCACCAATGACAAGCGTCATACACTCTATCAGGAGTACCTAAAAGTAATAGCCGACGTTAAACCAGACGTTTTTATCATGGAAAATGTCCGCGGCATCCTTTCTGCTTCACTGGATGGCGATAAAATATTTCCGAAAATACTGAATGACCTGAAACTTCCTGGCAGTGATGAAAACGCAACCTATCGAATTTATTCACTGAGCTCAACACCGGATTACTGGGATAGCAGTGGCAACCCAGTGTATGAATCGACTGATTCGTATTTGATTCGGTGCGAGAAATACGGCATACCCCAAAGTCGCCACCGAGTAATTCTTTTGGGAGTACGTAGCGATATTGCAAGATATCCTTCTGTGCTGTCAGAAGTAGATACGCCTGTTTCAGTTGAGCAAATAATCGGTGATTTACCGGCGTTGAGAAGTGTTCTTTCGCGAGAGATTGACTCAGACGCCTGCTGGACTCAGGCGATCGATGAAATCAGCAAGGATTTGATCGATAACCTCAAAGGCGAGGGCCATAACAGTATTGCCAAGTTCATAAAAAAAACAGCCAAGGTAGCTAGAAAACGAACATCCGAGGGAGCACGATTCGTTTCCGCCAGCATAAATAACAAAGCCCCGTCAGAACTCCCTGTTTGCGCGGATTTACAAAGCTGGATTCTTGATTCGGGAATGACCGGCCATACGAATCACGAAGCTCGCGCGCACATGAGAGAGGATATAAAAAGGTATATTTTTTGTGCCGCCTTCGCAGAAGTGAATGCGCAATCCGAAAGAATTTCTCCGAAGGCAGAAGACATCCCCGCCTTTCTGGCGCCTAAACACCTAAACTGGAACACTGGATATTTCAATGATCGATTCCGGGTTCAGGCGCGAAACAAGCCATCTAATACTGTGACTAGCCACTTATCAAAGGATGGTCACTACTTCATTCACTACGATCCCAGCCAGTGCAGAAGTCTCACTGTCAGGGAAGCGGCGCGAATTCAAACATTTCCGGACAATTATTTTTTTGAAGGCCCTCGTACCCGTCAGTTTATTCAAGTGGGTAATGCCGTGCCACCGTACTTGGCGCAGCAAATTGCACAAATCGTACATAAGCTTCTAGCCTGACTCAGGCAAGCCATCCTGAATGGCTTTCTGTTCAATATCCACCAATGCCAAGCACTGCTTTTCCGTTGGAATTTTCGCTGGCATGCGTGCTGCCACGTTAACAATACCGATCTCTTTTTCTGTCAGAGCCTGTTCTTTTTGGTTCCATTCGAGTACCCGCTGCCAATAATGGGCGCCCTTGCCCAAAATATAGGTTTGAGCCTCTATACGGTTATCTATCTTTCGGACTTGTACTGCGTCTTTTTTCTTTGCTTGTTGTCGAGACGGGTCAACGAGGTACTCGGATATTTCAGGCTCTGAATCCCCCCGGAAAACCCGGAGACCATTTAGTTTGAGTCAGGCCGCGATGGCCGACTCTGCGAATTGGCGATAATACTCGGCTTCTTTCTCCGCCGGAGGCACATCGCCGATAGACTCTAACAAGCGCCGGTGATTAA
>JBDNIO010000255.1:0-2674 GCA_041688215.1 Salinisphaeraceae bacterium
ACAGAGAAAACTATTTTTAACCACAAAGGCATAAAGAACACGAAGGGTTGTTCGCACCCTTCAAGTATTTTCTTAACTTTGTGTTCTTTGTGGTTTAACTCTTTTATCTTTTCCTGTTTCTCTGTCGTTAAAAAATCAATTTAAATTTCGCCCAACGGGGTATGAAACCCCGCAGGGCGACCAAAGGGGAGAATCACGATTCTCCCCTTTGAAAACGCCATCGCGCCGACCCCGCGGCAAGCCACGGGAAATTTTTAGGATTAAATTAACCTGTTTTTATTCGCGCGTGAACGCGTGCTTTAACGGAGAGCAAAATGTCCTGGTTCCTGTCCAAAGTGGACACAAGAAAACCCGAGCCCAGCCTGAAAAGCGAAGGCTTTGACGACGCCGTGCGCCGTAACGTCGCCATGGCCAAGCTTTCCGACATGGTCGCCTGGGGCCGCAAGAATTCGATCTGGCCGTTTAACTTCGGCCTGTCCTGCTGCTACGTGGAAATGGCCACCGCGTTTACCACCCCGCACGACATAGCCCGCTTTGGTGCCGAGGTGATTCGCGCCAGTCCGCGCCAGTCCGATATAATAGTTATATCCGGCACCGTATTCCTGAAAATGGCGCCAGTGATTCAACGCCTGTACGAACAAATGATGGAGCCGCGCTGGGTGATTTCCATGGGTTCCTGCGCCAATTCCGGGGGCATGTATGATGTTTATTCCGTGGTTCAAGGCGTGGATAAATTTCTGCCCGTGGATGTGTACATTTCCGGTTGTCCGCCCCGCCCGGAAGCCTTGCTGCAAGCCTTGTTGTTATTACAGGAATCGATTGACCACGAACAGCGCCCGCTGTCCTGGATGATGGGTCCGCAGGGCGTGACCCGTGCACCAATTCAGTCCAACCGAGAAAAATTCCGCGAAGAACGGATGGCGGCGACCACGCTTAGAACACCCGACCAGGTTTAAGCGGTAATGCTCGATCAAATCCAAATCGTGCGCGAACTTTACGAGCGGTTTGGCGAAGACCCATTTACTGTACAAACCACAGCCGACGGTATCCCCACCCTGTGGGTCGACGTTGGAAAACTACGCGAGGTGCTGCGCTTCCTGAAAAAAGACGCGGCGGCGTCTTACCGCATGCTTTATGACTTGACCGCGATAGACGAACGTGCCCGCGAACACCGCGGCGCGGACCAGCGGCCTGGCGATTTCACGGTGGTATATCATTTGTTATCACTGGAACGCGTCAGCGAGATTCGCCTTAAACTTGCGTTAAGCGGCGACGCACCATCCGCCCCCACCATTACCGACCTCTGGCCCAACGCCAACTGGTACGAACGCGAAGTCTGGGACATGTTCGGCATCGTGTTTGACGGCCACCCCAACCTGCGCCGCATCCTTATGCCGCCAACCTGGGAAGGCCATCCACTGCGTAAAGATCACGCTGCGCGCGCTACCGAATACGAGCCATTAATACTTGATGAAGATCGCATGCAAAAAGAGGAAGAAGCCCTGCACTTCAAGCCCGAAGACTGGGGCATGGCGCGCGAATCCGAAGACGCCGAATTCATGTTTCTGAACATGGGGCCCAACCACCCCAGCGTACACGGCGTGTTTCGTATAGTCGTACAACTGGATGGCGAAGAGGTTATCGGTGCAGTGCCGGACATCGGCTACCACCACCGCGCCGCGGAAAAAATGGGCGAGCGCCAGTCCTGGCACACCTATATTCCTTATACAGACCGGATCGATTATCTCGGCGGCGTGATGAACGAGTTGCCGTATGTGCTTACGGTAGAGCAAATGCTCGGCATCCAGGTGCCGCCGCGCGCCGAAACCTCGCGCGTCATGCTGTGCGAGCTTTTCCGCATTTGCTCGCACCTGCTGTTCTTCGGCACTTATGCGCAAGACCTCGGCGCCATGAGCCCGATCTTCTACATGTTCTCCGACCGCCAAAAAATCTACGACGTAATCGAAGCCATCTGCGGTTTTCGCATGCACCCGGCATGGTTTCGTATCGGCGGCATGTCCATGGATTTGCCGCAAGGCTGGGACCGCAAGGTTCAGGAATTTATCGACTGGTTCCCCAAGCGCCTGAATGAATACGACACCATGGTGATGAAAAACCGGCTGGTGAAACGGCGCACCGTCGGCATCGGCCCCTACACCACCGAGGAAGCCATTGACTGGGGCGTTACCGGCCCCAACCTGCGCGCTACCGGCCTCGAATGGGACCTGCGCAAACAGCGCCCGTACTCCGGCTACGACCAATTCGATTTCGACGTGCCCACCGCCGCCAATGGTGATTGCTACGACCGCTGCATGGTCCGCGTGGAGGAAATGCGCCAATCCACGCGCATCATCCAGCAGTGTCTGCAAAACATGCCCGGCGGCGATTACAAGGCCGACCATCCGTTGACCACCCCGCCGCCGCGCGAACGTACAATGCACGACATCGAATCGCTGATCGCACATTTTTTAACCATGAGCTGGGGACCGGTGGTACCGCCCTCGGAATGCTCCACCATGATCGAAGCGACCAAAGGCCTGAACAGCTATTACCTGGTCTCCGACGGCTCCACAATGAGCTACCGCACACGTATCCGCACACCGAGCTTCCCGCACCTGCAAATGATTCCGCTGATTAGCCGCGGGTTTATGATTCCGGATTTAATTGCGATTAT
>JBDNIO010000256.1:0-3254 GCA_041688215.1 Salinisphaeraceae bacterium
CGAAGGGACGCGGCCCATTTTCCCGCAATCCTGCGTTGTCGTCGGCTTGTGTAGACTGGCTACACTGCGCCACCGACGCCTTGTCTTGCGAAAAAATGGTCTGCGGCGCGACGATCTCATTAGTGTTAACAGGCCCTAGTGTCCAACCTGCTGCCAAGACTGTCATTGCGTACGGCCGGAGGCCGATACGTAATCCATAGTGAGATGTGCCTCAGAGATGAAAAAACATGGATTCCAGATCTCGCTACGCGAGCCCGGAATGACGGCTTTTTTGAGGCTACTCAGCTTCAAGCCTGATCAGGAAATATCCCTCTGTCGCCGACGCCAAATAAGGACCACAAATGCTAGAACTGTTGGCCGCTGACCCGACATTATTCATAGGCTGCGTATTCGTACTGGGCTTGCTGGTCGGCAGCTTCCTGAATGTGGTCATCCTGCGCCTGCCGGTCATGCTGGAACAGGCCTGGCGTATGAGCGCGGCAGAAATTCTTGAGCAACCCACCGACGACAGCCAAATTCATACCGGCCTGGTTACCCCGGGCTCCGCCTGCCCTGCCTGCGGCGCTGCGATAAAGCCCTGGCAGAATATTCCGGTAATCAGCTATGTCTTGTTGCGGGGCAAATGCGGTAATTGCGGCGCGCGGATTTCCATGCAATACCCCTTTGTTGAGCTCGCTACCGCACTGCTGTCTGCCATTATCGCCTGGCATTTCGGCTGGGGCTGGATAACTACCTACGCACTCCTGTTTACCTGGGCATTGATTGCGCTTACCGCAATCGACTGGCGCACGCAGTACTTGCCCGACGCCATTACCCTGCCCCTGCTCTGGCTCGGTATGCTGGCCAGTTTGGGGGGGTATTTCACAACGCCAACTGGCGCCATCGTCGGGGCTATCGCCGGCTATATGCTGCTGTGGCTGGTGTTTCATGGCTTTCGTCTGGCCACCGGCAAGGAAGGCATGGGCTACGGCGACTTCAAATTACTGGCCGCGCTCGGCGCCTGGCTGGGCTGGCAATCCCTGCCGCTGGTTATCCTGTTGGCTTCTTTTTCAGGTATGGTTATTGGCATCGGGATGCTGCTGAGCGGGCGTCTGGCGCGCGGTAATCCCATGCCATTTGGGCCCTTTCTGGCAATCGCGGGGTGGCTCGCCCTAGTGGCAAGCGATACAATTACGGCCGCCTATTTCCAGATCGCAGGGTTATAACTTGAATATGCAGGGCTTCAATATACAAGGCTTCGCCTATGACGAGTAAACTCGCCGTTGGGCTTACCGGCGGCATTGCCAGCGGAAAGTCACTGGTTGCCAGCGCCTTCGAGAGGCTGGGTATCGATGTAATCGACGCCGACAAGGTCGCGCGCGATATTGTAGAACCCGGCCAACCCGCACTCGCTGAAATTGCCGAGCGTTTCGGCACCGATGTTATCGATAACAACGGCTGCCTGCTCCGGCGCGAACTGCGCAACATTGTTTTTAACGACGAGGACGCTCGCGGCGACCTGGAAAAAATCACCCATCCGCGTATTCGCATCGAACTGGCCCGGCGCCGCGACGCCTCCCGAAGCGAATATTGTATCCTCGTTGTACCCTTGCTGATCAAGAGCGGTATGAATGATCTGGTCAGCCGCGTGCTGGTTATTGATGCGCCGGAAGCGGTGCAACTGGAGCGCCTGATCAGCCGCGATAACATCGACGATGCCCTGGCACACAAGATGATTGCTGCCCAGGATACACGGGCACATCGCCTGGCCGCGGCCGATGATGTGCTGATTAACACCGGCCCGCGCAAGGATATTGCGGACCTGGCAGCCGCCCTGCACGCGGGCTATAGCCGCCTGGCAAGGCGCGAGGTAGACTTTATTCCGCCCATGCATCTGCCGGGCTAAGGACGTTCCCTCGGAATTGCGATTCCTTGTACAATCATGGTTTTACGCTAAAGGATCAGCGTGCCTGACCAGCCTCTAAGCTGCTACGAACAACCGCTGAACGAGCGCACACGGACCTTCCTGCGTCTGGAACACATGTTTGCGCAAAGCGAGCACCACCTGGCCGATACCAGCGCATGGGGCCGCCGCGCAGTTCTGGCGACTATGCTCGATATACTCATCATATTATCTCGTCACGACCTGCGCACCGAGGTTGCCAAAGAGCTAACGGAGCAGCATCGCACCCTTTCGCGGTTACAGAATCACAGCGGTATTGATCATTCGCGGCTGGATAATATTCTGGAAGAATTACACACGCTCGGCCAGGCGATGCAGAACATTCCGCCGCAGTTCGCCTCTTACCAGATCCGCGATAACGAGTTACTCAATAGCATCAACAACCGCAGCGCCATCCCCGGCGGCGCCTGCGGCTTTGATCTGCCCAGCTTCCAGCACTGGTTGGATAGGGAAAAGGATGCCCAGAACGATAATGTAAACCAGTGGTTCAGGAATCTGGAACCGTTCCGTGTCGCGATCAATCTGGTGCTGCGTCTTGTGCGCGACAGCGCCGACCCCACCGAGCATATAGCCGATGGCGGTGTACTGGTGCATAACACCGAGAATGACACCCAACTGATCCGTGTGCTCGTTGCAACTAGCGAACGGGTATACCCGGAGATCAGTGCTGGACGACATAGGTCCACCATCCGCTTCATGGAGCAAACTGGCGCACAACTGCGGGTGAGCCAGACCGGGCGCGACATCCCCTTCAAGATGGCCTGTTGCAAGCTGTAATGAAATCAGTCCCCTGCCCCAATTGCGGCGAACCCGCCAACGCCGGCGCGGCCAATACCTGCCGCCCATTCTGCAGCCGTCGCTGCAAGCTGATTGACCTGGGTGACTGGCTGACCGAAGAACACCGCATCCCCGGCAACCCGGCTGAGGGGGCATGGAACCCTGCAGAGTCTGAAGACGATGATTCCGGGCAATCCCGACACTAATGGGTTGCTGAAAAACCCCATCCATGGAGCCAAGTTAATTTTGTGGCATCGAAGGAACACAAAAACGCGGTTTTCGTGTTCCTTCATTTTCAAGCACTTGCAGTGCTCACCTAGTGGAGTGCGTCATTCTGTTTAGACCTTATACAGCCAAGAAAAACGAAAAGTCGTCATTGCGAGGAAGCCCCGTGTAACGGGGCTGACGCGGCAATCCAGTGGCGAGCCGCATAACTTACAACGACTCCGGCACTAGATTGCCGCGCTTCGCTCGCAATGACAGGTTCTCGGGCTCATCGCCGCTTAAGTAGCGTTAATTCCAACGCACTACACTA
>JBDNIO010000041.1:0-3116 GCA_041688215.1 Salinisphaeraceae bacterium
CCCGCCGATTAACGATGGCAGTGCGCTCTTGTTTGTGGCATTATTCATGTGGATCTTCCGTGGTTTTGATGTTGGGATTTGAGAATCAACACTTTACCACGCGCAAGACCCTTTTTATTCTTAAATCAATAAGTTACTGGTACTTTTGTGCTCAAAATGAACTCCGAAACTTGAGTTATTCAGATTAATAGAACCCCCGCCTGCGTTGGGAATGTCGCCCGCCATTAACGTGGCGTTCAGGTTAATCAGATCAACCACCGCCTGCCGGGTGTTGTCGCGCGGGGTAATTGGATTTCCGAGCTTAATAAAGCTGGAACCCGAGGAATCCATAGTGCCATCGGCTGGCATTACATCCAGATCAAAAGTGCGTTCCAGGCCGTCAATACGGAACGGGTTGCTCGGCGCCGGGCCATGCAACGGAATATCGATTGCGACCGTTACAAATCCGGCACGGTCTCTACCGAGCGCCGGGTAATAGCCGGAAAGCACTGGGTCGTAGAAACGTAACCGCTAACCCACCGGCGTACTTGCCTAACCGTTAAGCGTATGCAAAGGCGAGCGCAACGGATCCCCGGCGAAATGCTGTTTCCACAGGCGGGGAGTTAGCGCGGCCACCTGGGACGCCGGATGGCGATCAATACGCTGCAGCACATCCACCAGATAATCGTAGGGGTTAATCCCGTGCAGTCGGCAGGTTACGATCAGGCTTTGTAGAATCCCCACATCGTGGGCACCGGCCTCAGACCAGCAAAACAGCCAGTTCTTGCGGCCCATGGGAAAAAATCGCGCTACCTCCCGGAGCAGGGTTGGAAACAATCTGGAATTGTTGACTGGGCAATACATTACCGCCGGAGGCCGTACGCAGGTCGCCGGTTACTATCACAACATAAGTAGTTGCTGGGTCGAGTGGCTACAATGGACGAATCAGCAAGCGCGTGCGCCCTGCAGCCACTGGAGATTGCACGACTTCAAAATCTATCCCCGGCGTCAAGGACGTGCCGGTGTTGGCGTTAATTAGCAGTCCGCCACCCGAGTTCGCGCTGTTTAAGTCAATCGCTGAAAAGGCAATATCTGTAAACGCATTATCGCTCGTAGAGAAGCCATCCAGCAGGTTAACGTTAGTTACCAACGAATTAGGCGGCACACGCGGGGCAATAGTGAAAATCGCCTATTCGAACCACCGCTGCGCAGCCCTGCTATAGAGAGATATGCCCATGAATAGTATGCTTGGCATACTTATGACGGGTTTAACTCACCAGCCCAACGTTCAGGAAGAATGGTTTTGACTTTGCGACACCTGCCACGACTGCTTGCCGTCCTGCTGTTTGCCCTGGCAACCAGCGCCCATGCCGCTGCAACCCCACCCGGCGCGGCGATTGCCAGCGCCCATCCGAAAGCTACCGCCGCGGGCATGCAGATACTCGCCAACGGCGGCAATGCCTTTGATGCGGCCGTGGCGGTTAGCGCTGCGCTCGCCGTGGTTGAACCCCAAAGCTCCGGCCTGGGCGGCGGCGGATTCTGGCTATTGCACCGCGCCGCGGATGGCCTGGACACGATGATCGACGGCCGCGAAACCGCGCCGGCCGCGGCCACCTCGGATATGTATCTGGACGACAGCGGCACATATATCCGCGCGCTTTCGCGCGACGGTGCGCTCGCCGCCGGCATCCCGGGCGAACCGGCAGCACTCGACTACATCGCGAAACACTACGGCAAATTGCCGCTGTCGCAGACGCTTGCGCCGGCGATCAAACTCGCGCGAGACGGCTTCAACGTGGACGCGCGGCTGAACTTGCTACTGGGCTTTCGCGCGGACGTACTGGCGAAATTCGAAACCGCCAGCGCCACGTTTTTAACCGCAGACGGCAAACCGCTGGCCGTGGGCGCGCGGCTGGTGCAACCGGAACTCGCAGCCACTCTCGAAAGGTTGGCCGCGCAAGGCCGCAGCGGATTCTACGAAGGAGTGGTCGCGCAACAAATGGTAGACGGCGTGCAGTCGGTCGGCGGCATCTGGCGGATGCAGGACCTGGCGCAATATCAGGTGGTCGAGCGTGAACCTGTGCGCTTCAAGTTCAAGGATTACGATGTAATCTCGGCCTCGCCGCCTTCCTCCGGCGGTGTGGTGCTGGCCGAAGCGCTGCATATTATTCAGGGCTTTCCGTGGCAACCCATGTCCAGCGTCGACCGCAAACACGTCACGGTAGAAGCCATGCGCCGCGCCTATCGCGATCGCGCCGCCTATCTTGGCGACCCTGATTTTGTGAAAATGCCCTTACCCTTGCTCACCAGCCCGGAGTACGCCGCCGGCATGGGCACCAGCATCCGCATCGACCGCGCCACCGCCAGCAACGAACTTACGCCGCCGGATGCCACGATTACCGAAGGCACAGATACCACCCATTTTTCGATTATCGATGCAGACGGCAATCGTATCGCTGCAACCCTTTCCATAAATTACCCGTTCGGTTCCGGCTACATGGCGCCCGGTACCGGCGTAATTCTGAATAACGAAATGGATGACTTTTCCGCCAAACCGCTCACGCCCAACGGTTATGGCCTGATCGGCGCGGGCGCGAATGCCATCGCCCCCGGCAAGCGCCCACTATCTAGCATGAGCCCCACCTTTATCGAAGGCCCGAACCGCGTTGCGATTATAGGCACCCCCGGCGGCAGCCGCATCATCTCCATGGTGCTGCTGGGGATACAGGCGTTCGACCAGGGTATGCCGGCGAGCGAAATTGTCGGCCTGCCCCGTTACCATCATCAATACCAGCCGGACGAGATCCTGTACGAACCCGCCGCGTTGCGCGAACCGGAAAAACAGGCACTGATATCCAGAGGCCATCAAATAAAACTAAGCGACCGCGAATACGGCAACATGCAGGTCGTGATCTGGAACAAGACTGAAAATACACTGGATGCGGCCAGCGACCCCCGTGGGGTGGGGGCGGCCTCAATCAGGAATTAAAATCTTGAGGGCAGCATATTCCAATCCCAAAATGAGTCTGAAGGTTAGCGAAAAGAGTCAGCTGGCTTTCATCCGTTCGAAGATAGATTCAAAGAGTGAGTGTCTGGCGTTTTGTAGACGTTTAGCGGCTTCATTATCACTGATTGCA
>JBDNIO010000257.1:0-7772 GCA_041688215.1 Salinisphaeraceae bacterium
CCTCGTCCAGATAAATGTCTTCCCGGCGGTCGCCGCGGGAAGTGACGTGATATAGCCCACCGGCGAGTTCAATGCGTAGGGGTCTTGCCATGGGAAGAGTTTAACAGAAATGTATTAATGCAAGACCTGACCCTATTTTCCCCTATTTTCCCTCTATTTTCCCCTATTTTCCTCTTTTCTAAATTTTTTTCTAAATTTCAAAATTATGTGCGTTTGTTAGTTGGTTGAACTGTACTTCAATAGCATTTTCCGAAATTATTTCTTTGGTTGTAATAGTGCATTCAAAAGTTCTGTCTTCCTGAATTGTTAAGTTCTGCAATTCTAGGATTTGGTTATATAGCGTATAATTGATTTTTTGGTTTCGAACCAGATCATCTTCGTTATTTATTTCCCCTTTTGCCACACCTGTTTGAACCCTATGGATCCATTCGAATATTTCAAATCTCACATGCTTAAGAACTTTAATTTCAGTAATAGGTACTGCTTCTTTTAAAATAGTTGTTAAATCTGAATAATTTGCGTCTATTTCTTCTTTGTTTTCAACTTGAAGAAGGTAATCTCTTTCCGTATGAAAACAGGTATCCTTTTTTGTAATATTTAGATAGTCTATTTCTGTTTGAGTGTAATAATGTTCAATCTCCCCAGCTGGGAATATGAAGGTACTGCAAGCTTTAAACGCATTTAATAATTGTGTAATTCTGCCTAAAATTAAATTTAATTTAGCCACATTATCAGCATTTAAAACCGCCCTAATATCGTCAGTATATTTTGTGACTGCCAGAAGCATAGAAACTCTTTTAGAGTGTTCTTCTTCTGGAGAGAAAGATTCGATTTTTTCTTTTAGTGAGCCTAGATGTGCTAACGTCATTTCTTGCCCTGAAATGTAATCCGCTATAGAGCTCAACTGTGACTCTAAATCACCAATTTCTTTTGACAGGACTTCTCCAACCCCTTGTTTTTGTATATAATTTTGTGAGCGCTCATCCTCGCAGACGACCCGCCTTAACCTGCCTTTAAAAATAGAATCTAGGTCAGCAATCAATCTGCAATTAATTTTTAATGATTTACATAACTTATAAAAGACACCTAATTCGTCTTTGCCTCCGACATCAATTATGCATGAGCCCGATGCCCCAATATTAATTCCAAGTTTTTCAAATAAAATTGAGATTATTTGTTGATCTGTATAGCCTTCAACAAAAACAGGGTTTGGAGAGAAGAAAAATTGTTTGTGATGAGTATTAAACCGAGGTAGGAATTTTTTCAATATGTATTTATCTTCTTCTTCTAACTCGCCAACGAAAGTAGGAACCTTATCGTAGTGGCAAACTAAGATGTTACTCAGATCATCTAAAGACTTTAAATCGATGAAATAAGGCGAGTGTGTAATAATGAAGAACATCTTTTTACTAGGATCTTCTAATGGATTACCAGAGATCTTTCTTATTTCTTGAAGGAAAAAAGACTGGAGCTGAGGATGTAGGTGCAATTCGGGTTCATCAAAAATTATGCAGTTCTTTGATGGGTCATACAGAAATGTAAGCAATGTAATTAACTCTTTTAATCCGTGACACTCACTATCGCTTAGGTTGTATTCCTCTCCCGCATCAATATTCTGCATCTTAGGTTTTAAAAAACCACCTTCTTCTACTAACCGGATTGTCTTGCCAAAGATATCAGATAGTAGGGCTTCAATCTTTATCCTAATATCAAGTCGTTGTTTAAGGATAATAATTGCAGAAGAAGAGAGACCAGTATTTTCAGCTCTTGTTTTGTAATCTTCAAAATAAGTTATGTCGAACCCACGTTGCAGTAGCCCGCCTCCATAACGTGCTTCCTGTTGCATCTCAAGTCCGGTTAGTCTTTCAGCATTCAGGTACCTTGGTTGAAAACCACCTCCATTAAAATTTGCTTTGATTTGTTCTGCTAACAATGATTTTCCAGTACCGTTCGGTCCAACCAAGAAATTTATTGAGCCCCATTGGTTCTTAATAAAGTGATCTTCGCCCCAAAGCAGAGGAATTGAGATATCTATATTTTTTTCAATCATATGATTTGTTTCATTGGGTATAACAACTGAGTATACGACAACCTGTATACCTATCGCCCCTCAAAAAAAGGTGTATATCCCGCACCTCGATTAGAAATTTATTGGTAATTACCTTACCCGAACGTGCAAATAGGCAGAAATACATGCCGCGAAAATACACCAATTAACCGAGCACAGGCCGGGGTAATTACCTACCGAGTATCTCCGCGTGGCACAGCCTGCACCTCCACATATTCAAATAACCCCTCAAGCCCCCCTTCACGCCCAATCCCGGATTGCAACATACCACCAAACGGCGCTTCCGGCGCCGGACCGGTTCCGGTGTTGTAACCTACATGCCCAAAGTGCAGGGCGGCGATTACCTTGGCGGCGCGGTCGTCGTCCTTGGTAAATACGTAGGCGGCCAGACCAAATTCCGTGCGGTTGCCATAAGCGATGACTTGGTCGTCTTCACTGAATTCAATAATCGGCACCAGGGGGCCGAAGGTTTCTTCCTTGCAGCACTTCATGTTGTGGTTTACGCCGGTAATGATCGTGGGCGGGAAGAACAGGCCTTTTTCGGGGTCGAGTTCATCCGGGGATTTGCCGGCGGCCAGGGTGGCGCCTTTATCGAGCGCGTCGCTTAGATGGTCCAGGACTTTTTCGAAGCCGGCTTTGTTGACTAGTGGGCCCATGTCTATTTTTTCGTCCATGCCGTCGCCGACGGTCATTTTCTTTACGCGCTCGACCATTTTTTCGGTGAATTCCTCGGCCACGTCCTTGTGCACGTAAACGCGGTTGGCGCAGACGCAGGTTTGGCCGCCGCCGCGGAATTTGTTGGCGATGAGGTTATCCGCTGCGGATTCCAGGTCGGCGTCTGCAAACACGATGAACGGGGCGTTGCCGCCGAGTTCCAGCGCCAGTTTCTTGACCTGGCCCTTGGTGTTGTCGATAAGCTGTTTGCCGACGCCGGTGGAGCCGGTGAAGCTGAGCATGGGTACATCCGGCGAGGCACACAGGGTGTCGCCGATGGGGCCGGATTTGCCCATTACAAGGTTGACCATGCCTTCGGGCAGGTCCAGGCCGTGCAGCAGGCTAAATAGCGAAATCATGGTCAGCGGCGTTAGGCTGGCGGGCTTGATAACCACGGGGCAGCCGGCGGCCAGTGCAGGCGCCAGCTTCTTGGCGATCATGCCGATGGGGAAATTCCACGGGGTGATCAGGCCGGCGACGCCGATGGGGCGGTAGTGGATGGTCCAGGTGCAGTCCTTGGGTTTTTCGTCCAACTCGTGCGGGGCGAGTTTGTCGATGTTTTTGGCGCAGTTGGCGAAAAAGCCGGCCGCGTAGGCGGCTTCGCCTTCGGCTTCTTTCCAGGGTTTGCCGTGTTCCAGACACAGGATGCGGCCGATTTCGGTTTTCTCGTCCATCAGGGCGTCGTGAATGTCGGTAAGCCATTCCTTGCGTTCTTCCAGGCTAGAGCCGCGCGCCAGGGCCTTTTTGCCGGCCTCGATGGCGCGTTGGGTTTCTGCTGCGCCCATCACCGGCACCTGCGCCAGTTCCTTGCCGTTGGCAGGGTTCATCACGGCCATGGTGTCGCCGGAATCGGCTGCCACCCATTTGCCGCCGATGTAGCCGTTTATGTTCTTTAATAAATCTGATTCAATCATTTCGATGCCTCGTTGATCCATGAAGGACGCTTGTCTGTTAACGGATGGGCTTGTTGATAGGCCTGGGCGGCGCGCAGAACCAGGGCGTCCTGGTGGCGTGCGCCGACCAGCTGCAGGCCGATCGGCAAGCCGGATTGGGTAAATCCGCAGGGTACGGAGATGGCCGGCTGGCCGGTTAAATTGAAGGGGTAGGTGAACGGGGTCCACGTGGGCCAGCGTTCGTGCGGCCAGTCCTCCGGTACTTCCAGGTCCTTGGTGAAGGCCGGGATGGGCAGACAGGGTGTGAGCAGCAGGTCGTACTTCTGGTGAAACAGGCTGGTGGATTCAATCAGGTTGGCGCGCACATTGGCCGCGCCCAGGTAATCCAGCAGCGATAGCTCACCAGCCCATTCGGCGACGTGTTGCAGGCCGGGGTCCATTTGCTGTTTCTGTTCTGGGGAAAGGTCGCGCATGGCGTTGGCGGCGCCGCCATAGAACAGAATGTCGAAGGCTTCCAGCGGGTCTGTGAAACCGGGGTCGACCTGCTCGACATTAGCGCCCAGTTGTTCGAAGGCTTTGGCGACGGCGTCCAGTGATTTGCGGATTTCCGGATCGACGATATCGACGAAGCCCATGGTCGGACTGTAGGCAATGCGCAGGCCGCCCACACCGTTGTTCAGGCCCGCAAGAAAATCGATTTTATTGCTGGGCAGGGTGACATCGCGCGGGTCGGGTTCCGCCAGTACGTTCATCAGCAGGGCGGTGTCTTCGACCGTCCAGGTCAAGGGGCCGACGTGGGCCAGCGGAAAAAACGCGCTCGGCGGCCACATGGGGCACAGGCCGTGCGTGGGTTTGTGGCCGACGAGTCCGGAAAATCCGGCGGGAATGCGGATGGAACCGCCGGCGTCGGTGCCCAGTGCCAGCGGTGCCATTCCAAGTGCCACGGACGTCGCGCTGCCGCCGGAAGAACCGCCCGCGGTTTTTTCCGGATCCCATGGGTTGCCGGTGGGGCCTTCCAGAATGCTGTCGGTTACGCCTTTCCAGCCGTATTCCGGCGTTGTAGTGCGGCCAACAGTAACCATACCCTGACGCTTGAGTGCGGCTACGGCAGGGGCGTCTGTTTGCGCGGGTTTGCTGGCATCGACCAGTTTCGAGCCTTTCAGGTTCGGCCAGCCTTCGGCCATGAAGATGTCCTTAACCGCCACCGGAACGCCGTTTACCAGGCCGTTGGCTGCGTTATTCTGGTAGCGTTTTTCGGCCGCGCGGGCTTCGGCCAGGGTGATTTCGTCGTTGACCAGTGAGTAGGCGTGGGTGCGCTCATCCAGATCATGAATGCGTTTCAGGCAGGCCTTGGCCGCGTCTACGGGAGACAACTCACCGCTTTTGAATGCCTTGAGCATTTGCTGCGCGGTGAGTTCGGCGATTTGCGTTTGGTCGGTCACTTTGGGGTGTTCTCCATGGGTTTTCTTAACTGCCGGAGGGCACGTAGCCGCGTCCCTTGTCGACGATGTTGTGTAACGGCTCGCCGGCTTTCCAGCGAGCCAGATTATCCAGAAACTGTTGGCTCAGGGCTTCGCGCCAGCCGATGAAATCGCCCGCCATGTGGGCAGACATCAACACGTTGTGCATGCGCCAAAGGGGATGATTTTTAGGCAGCGGTTCCTGTTCGAATACGTCGAGCCCGGCGCCGGCGATTTGTCCGTCTTCCAGTGCGGCGACCAGCGCATCGGTTTGTACGATGGGCCCGCGGCCGATGTTAATGAAGCGGGCGTGGCGCTGCATGCTGGCAAATTCCGCTGCGCCAAACAGGCCTTGCGTTTGCGGCGTCAAAGGTGCGGCGACGACAACGTAATCTGCTGCACGTAATTGTTGATGCAGTGCATCGTTGGCATGTACAGCGTTGAAGTCGGGGTCGCTGTCGCGCGCGCTGCGCGCAATGCCATCCACCTGCATACCCACTGCGCCGCAGAGTTTGGCGATTTGCCGGCCGATGCTGCCGGCGCCGACCACCAGCAGTTTTTTCTCCAGCACGCGCTCGGTGTCGCAGTGTTGCCATGCGTGGTCTTGCTGCAGTTCAATGTTGCGTTTCGTGTCTTTCGCAAACGCCAGAATCACGCCGAGCACATATTCGGCGATGGAGCGGTCGAAAATGCCGCGGGCGTTGGTAATGGTTACGTCCGAGTCATTGATTTCGGGAAACAGCACGGCGTCTACTCCGGCACTGGTAGCGTGCACCCATTGCAGTTTTTGCGCACTCGACCAGGCGCTCTGGAACGCCTCGGTACGGAAATCGGTAACCAGCAGAATACTTGTTTCGGGCAGGTGTTCGCGCAGGCTGGCCTCGTCCTGCGCAAACCGCACATGCGCCTGCTTATGCAGCGGCGCAAGTCCGGGCGGTTCGTCCTCGCCGGGGGCGGTAAGCACGGTAACAACGGGTTGCGTGTCGGGCATCAAGCGCGGTTTGCCAGGTGGCCCAGGGGCAGGTTCATGGGTTGCTTGGTTGTGTGAAGTGTAAAGTCAGACGGGCACGTTACCCAGTGCACTTCGCCAGCGTCAACTGTTGCTTGATTCTTGCGCGGGCTGGCACTAGTCTCGCGGGCTAACAACTCCATCAACTGGAATGGTATATGGCAACTACGGCGGAAGAACAACAAGTGGTGCTGGCAAGTGATCCGGAAGAGCGCTATAAACGCGGCCGCCTGACATGGAATCCGGCGATGCAGGCGATTCCGGTCTCCGGCATACGGCGCATGGTGAATCGCGCGGCGGAACTTGAGGACTGTATTCATTTGTCGATTGGCCAGCCGGATTTTCCCACGCCCCGGCACATTATTGATGCGCACATTCACGCGCTGGAAGCCGGGCAGACCGGCTATACCATGGATGCCGGTTTGCCGGAGTTGCTTACCGCCCTGTGCCGGTATTACAACGCGCGTTACCGCAGCACTCTGTCGGAAGACAATTTCCTGGTTACCACGGGGGCCACGGAAGCAATCTATTTGCTGATCACCGCGATGGCCGCACCGGGCCGTGAATTTATCATTGCCGACCCCACATTCCTGTTATACGCGCCGTTAATCCGCATGCTGGGCGGTCAGGTTCGCGCCGTGCCTACTTCCGCAGAAGAGGGGCATCAACTGGATCCGGCCCGGGTGGTCGCGATGATGGGCCCTAACACGCACGCCGTTATTCTGAATTCGCCGAGCAACCCCACCGGCACGGTCTACCCGCGCGAAACCGTGGAATGGATTTGCCAGGAAGCGGCTTACCGGGGCATCCAGGTTATTTCCGACGAAGTTTACGACCACCTGATTCTGGATGACATCGACTACCCCAGCGTGCTGACCTGCGCGGTGGATCTGGATTGTGTTTCCGTGGCCAGCAGTTTTTCCAAAACTTTTGCCATGCCGGGCTTGCGCATTGGCTGGGTAGTGGCCGACCAGAACACCATTCGCACCCTGCGCCGTTATCACATGTTCACCACTACAGTGGCCAACACTCCCGCGCAGTGGGCAGGGGTTGCCGCGCTGGTGGGAGACCGTAGTTGCGTGGACGACATGGTGGCCGAATATCGCCGGCGCCGCGACCGCGTGGTGCAATTGGTGGAAAAAACCCCCGGACTAACCGGCTATTTACCCCAGGGCGCGTTTTACATTGCGCCGTCCCTGCCCAAGGGCGTCGATGCGTCCGGTCTGGCGATGCGACTACTGGAAGAAACCGGCGTCTGTGTGATCCCCGGCGACGCGTTTGGTGAAACATCCTCCGATCTTTTGCGGATCAGCTATTCCACCTCGCTGGAGAACATCGAGCAGGCCTTCGAGCGCATGATTCCGTGGATGGGAAATCAGCCAGAGCTGAATGTTTAGCCCCGTTTACTTGTCGGTGCAGCCTTGCGGTGTATCGGCAGCCTTAGCTGCTGTCGGTGCTTCGTCCAGATATTTGAAGCCCTCGGTTTTGGTGGCCGCGTCCGTCGATTCCCGGCGAATCATGCGCCAGCCTTGCGCGTCGTGGCGGATGCCTTCGCGATAACCCTCGCGCAACAGGTCCAGCGTATACACGGGCACCGTGCGGTTGTCGGAGAAATCGAATTGCTTGCG
>JBDNIO010000042.1:0-3466 GCA_041688215.1 Salinisphaeraceae bacterium
AGGCTCGCACTACTATTAGTCCTGTTTTTACTGGCCGGCCAAACTTGGCCAGCCGAACCGGCACGCTACACAATAGATGCGGATGTGCTTACGGAAGCCAGCGGCGTCGCCGTTTCTCGTCACGATCCCGAACTACTCTGGGCGCATAACGACAGCGGCGACTGGTCCACGATTTACGCCATCACCACGCAAGGCCATTATCGCGGCCGCGTGGATATTCTGGGCGCGGATGCGCTCGACTGGGAAGACATCGCCGCGTTCGAGCAAAATGGCAAACCCTGGTTGTTGATCGCCGATGTCGGCGACAACTTCGGGTTCCGTTCGTTGTCCAGCCTTTACCTTTTGCCCGAACCCGACCTGCACGGAAAAACTGATAATTTCAAACTGGATGCGCGGGTTGCAAGGCGTATAAATTTCAGATTTGAAGACGGCCCGCGCGACGTGGAAAGTGTGGCCGTAGACGCCCAAAACGACCGCATTTACCTGCTAAGTAAGCGTGATCAGCCGCCGCGCCTATACCAACTGCCCCTGAACGATACCGGCGCGCAAATACCGCTGACCGCAACTAAAGTCAACGCCCTGAACAGGCTGCCCGGGGTTAGCGCAGAGGACCTGCGAAACGATACGGAGTTTCGCCGTTTTCGCAATCAACCGACGGCCCTGGACATCAGCGCGGACGGTAAAACCTGGCTGATCACGACGTACAAACAGGCCTTGATATATCGCCGGTCCGGGCAACGCACACTCAACCAGGTATTTGCCGAGCCGCCGCAGGTAAGACCCTTGCCCAGCCTGCCCCAGGTTGAAGCCGGGGCGCTGTCCGCAAACGGGCAGACCGGCTATTTCATCTCCGAAAAATCCCCGGCGGAACTGGTTATTCTGCCGCTTGCGGAACCGGCAGACTCGAACTCTTTACGATAGCTGCAAAGCTGAGCGTTGTTGCAAATTCCGCTTTCAGTTCTAATGCATAGTGGTTCTTAGACGGACTCAGGTTGGCCCGTCATTCCGGAAAATGCGTAGCATTTATCCGGAATCCAGCCTATTTGAAGCAGTGGATTCCGGGTTCACTTTCGTTCAGCTCGCTGCACTCGGCTGCGCGAGCCCGGAATGACGGGCAAAAGGACCTGACCGTTATAACCACTTAACGCATAAAATTTCCTGTATGCCCTCAAGCAAAAACCAGCCGGTTGCGCTCGCGCGCAAGCTGTGGGAAATCACCCAGATTTATTGCATCTTCACCGCCTGCGCGCGCCAACAAACGCCTGGCCTGGGGTTTTTCATTTTCAGCCAACGCCGCGTAGTACCCTGCCGGACGTTGCGCCATCCACAGCGAGAAGGGCAAAAGTGCGCGCTCGCCTTGCGTCTCTCCCAGAGTAAATTCATGCGTGCCCAGGCTGCGCGGCAATTTTTGTTGTCCGTGCTGTTCATGCCACTGCTTCAGCGCACCCGCGGTGGCTTTCAGAAACGGAAACTGTTCAGCAAATTGCCGTTCCAGGATCGGCAACAGGGTATCTGGCACCGCATCATCTGCCAGCCAGTCACCGATTTTCGGAAGCGGTTGATTCATCCGCTCCACCCAGCGGGTAACGTTGGGTGCAATTCTGCGCATCAGCTTGCCGGGCGCGGGGTCGCGATAAAGATGCGCATACAACGGCGCCATTAAACCGAAATCGCCCATACTCGCGCGCTCGCCCAGCAGATAGCTGTGCTGCGCAAAATGGGCATCCAGATGGCCCAGAAATTCCTCGTACCCGGCTTCGATCGCAGGAATAGTTTTCTCGGTAATACCCAGCATCGGCAACATGCCTGAGAAGTTCTTTGCCAACTGCCGACCGGCGATTCTGCGCAGCAGTCCGGGCGCCCAGGGGGCGATAATGCGTCCGAACTCACCCATAATGAATTTTTCGTTTTCTTCAGGGAAATTCCAGCGGTAATGCATGGCCGGAATCAGTAGCCATTCATCACCCATCAGCTCGAACAACAACGCAGTCAGGCGCTGGGCCGGGGTTTCGGGGTAGACACTGCGCTCGGGAAAACGCGCTTCCAGCGTATCGATAATATCGGTCGTGTCCTGGATGAATTCGCCTTGCGGGGTTTGGACCACGGGAATAAAACGTACGCCGGTCTGGGGAATAATGACCTTGCGGTAAACGTTCAACGTGCTGAGTTTTTCTTCATACGCAATGCCCTTGTAACGCAGGTAAGCGCGGACTTTGCCCGTGTATAACGAGAACTCGGTGCCGTAGAGAATGTGTTTTTGTTGCATGGTGTTCCTTGTTGTCCAAAATCAGGAGACCGCACTCAGGGCCAGAAATATTACAATTAGTGTGTCTGCTAGAGGCTCAGGAAGCGCATCTTGTGCTGTAGGGCAAGTCTGCGACTTGCCGGCAAGCGGCACGCTTGCCCTACAATGCAGTCGCGCCATCCAACTATACGAGAATTAGCGCTACCTGAGCGTTGTACCAAACCACTTTACAATTCCGGCAAACAGCTTGAATGAACGAACGCCGCAACGCCGCGGGCGACGAAAAACCAGCACCCCTCATGCGATGAACATGGCATCGCCATAGCTTAAAAAGCGGTATTTATTTTCTACCGCGTGATCATATGCAGCAAGCAGGTTTTCCCGTCCGGCAAAGGCGCAGACCAGCATCATCAAGGTGGACTCCGGCTCGTGAAAATTGGTTAGTAGTGCATCGACAATCTGGAAGCGGTAACCCGGTGTGATGAATATGTCGGTTTCGCCTGCATAAGGCGCCAGTCGACCCCGCATGGCTACGGATTCCAGACTACGCACTACCGTGGTGCCCACCGCCACCACCCGCCGTCCGGCGGCTTTAGCGTTGGCCACCTGGTCGCATAACGCCTGACTCACGCTGGTTTTTTCCGCGTGTAATCGATGTTGCGTCAGGTCTTCGTCGCGCACCCGGGCGTAGGTGCCGGAACCCACATGCAGCGTCACATAGCCGATGTTTACGCCACGTTCGCGCAACGTATCCAGCAGGGCATCATCAAAATGCAGCCCGGCCGTGGGCGCGGCGACTGCGCCCTCGTGTCTGGCCCAAATCGTCTGGTAGCGGGTTTTATCTGAAATATCGTCCGGTCGGTCGATATAGGGCGGCAGTGGAATATGGCCGTGTTGTTCGATCAGTTCCGAAATATCGGCTTCGGTCTGTAGCAGGAACAATTCGCCTTCGCGGCCCGTTACGGTTAGGTCGTATTCGCCGACGCGCAGCTGCGTGCCGGGTTTTGGGGTTTTACTCGCGCGGATTTTGGCGCTGAAGCGGCCGCTGGCCAGAATACGTTCCAGAAAGATTTCGACCCTGCCGCCACTGGCCTTGTGCCCATGCAATCGCGCAGGCAGCACGCGGGTGTCGTTTAACACCAGCAGATCGCCTGCCTCCAGCAGGCCGGCCAGATCTCGTATCGCCAAATCGCGAACGGCACCGCTGGATTTATCCAGGCA
>JBDNIO010000258.1:0-1912 GCA_041688215.1 Salinisphaeraceae bacterium
CGTCGCCGACGCAGAAAAGAAAAATGGATGCCGGGTAAAAACGGAGTAGGATTTTTCATCCCGAATTATCCCATTTTCAGCACTTTTTAGCAGCCGCTTTATCGCCTCTATAAGGGCTTAAGTTAGCGCCATTCGGGTCAGATCCAAGCGTTTTGAATACCTCCGACCATACGCTGTATCAGGCCAAGCGCGAGGCCGTAACCGCTGTGTTGCCAGTTCTGATGCTGAGCGAATAATGCTTGCCGATGATATAACTAAACCCGGAACCGAGTCATATCGCTGCCAAAACAAAGGGCCGCCCGAATTGAGCGGCCCTTGGTATAACGAGCAGGTATTTCAGCGCTAAAGCTGCTTCAGGCCATTCGCCAGGTCCGCACAGACCTGCTTGGCGTCGCCGAAAACCATACGGGAGTTGTCGCCGAAGAACAGGGCGTTTTGCACGCCGGAGAAGCCGGTGCCCTTGCCGCGTTTGATTACGTAGCACTCGCGGGCCTTGTCCACGTTCAGAATTGGCATGCCGTAGATCGGGCTGGACTCATCCGTGCGCGCGGCCGGGTTGACCACGTCGTTGGCGCCGATGACCAGGGCCGCATCCGCGTTCGGGAATTCGGCGTTCATTTCTTCCAGATCGAAGATCAGGTCATAAGGTACGCCGGCCTCGGCCAGCAGCACGTTCATGTGACCCGGCATGCGCCCGGCGACCGGATGAATAGCAAACTTCACATCCACGTCGTGATCTTTCTGCAGCATCTGCACAAACTCCCAGAGCTTGTGCTGCGCCTGGGCTACGGCCAGGCCATAACCCGGTACGATGATCAAGGTATCGGAATAAGCGAAAGAAGCCGCCGCGTCGAAGGCTTCGACCGACTTCATTTCGCCTTCGGGTCCGCCTTCGGTCTCGGCCCCGTCGTCCACACCGAAGCCGGCAAACAGCACATTACTGATAGAACGATTCATGGCCTTCGCCATGAGCAGAGTCAATAGCGAACCGGCCGCGCCCACCACGGTGCCGGCAATAATCATCGCCGGGTTGGAGAGTACGAAACCTTCAAACGCCACGGCCAGGCCGGTAAGCGCGTTATACAGCGAAATAACCACCGGCATATCGGCGCCGCCGATCGGGTTGGTGATGAGCAGACCCAGCGCCAAGGTTAAAACCAGCAAGAGCGTGACCAGTCCGGGGGCACCGCTTTCAGAAGTGAGAATGAGGAAACCGACAATCAGGGTTAATACCGCGACGCCCGCATTGATTAAATGCTGCTTGGGCAGGCGGATGGTTTTCTTTTGCACACCTTCCAGTTTGGCCCAGGCGACCAGACTGCCGGAGAAAGACACCGCGCCAATAATGGCACCGGCAATCGCCAAACCCAAAACGGCTGTGCCGTGCGTGAATGCCCTACCGGAATACATTTCCACCAAGGCAATCGCGGCCGCCGCGCCGCCGCCCATGCCGTTATACAGGGCCACCATTTGCGGCATGGCGGTCATCTGGACGCGTTTGCCGCTAATCCAGGCACCAACACCACCAATGCCGATGGCCAGCAGAATCAGGAAGTAGCGGCCCACGCCGGCGTGCATGTCCGGGTGCCAGAGCGTGACCACGGTAGCCAGCACCATGCCGGCGCCGGCCCACAGGATGCCGCCGCGTGCAGTTTTCGGCGAGCCCATGCGCTTCAAGCCGAGGATGAACAATACAGCGGCGACAAAGTAACTCGCCTCGACGGTAAATTCCCAGAATCCCATAATAATTACCTTACTTACCTAGTGCCCATCCATAAACGCTAAGCAATTGAAATAAATAAAGAAAACCCTGTTTAAAGGGATGAAAACCCCGGTGAATTCTGTTACACTTTCAAGTCAAGACATTGATTTAAAAGAGAAAACATAAAACCCATGGGCTGACAATGCGCGA
>JBDNIO010000043.1:0-17863 GCA_041688215.1 Salinisphaeraceae bacterium
CGCGCGGCAATCCAGGGTACAGGCATCATCAAGTCTATTGTGCCGCAGGTAAGGCTCAGCCTGGCGTGCCGCGTCGGCCTGCGGCCTCCTCGCAAAGACGATTTCCACCTTGCTCTGTAGCTGCCCACGTTCATTTCGGTTCGTGGCCGACCGATAGGCGGACTGGGGCGCTCGCAATGACGACTTTTCGCTTTTTCATGTGGTTGTATAAAGTCCAAACAGAATGACGCACTACACTAGGTGTTCACCTAGGGACAAGATGTTTCCAAAGCATTGCATTTCCTGATTATGCCTGAAACTCAGCTAAGCCAGAATATGCCAGTTTCTTGTCATTGCGAGCGCTGAAAGCGTGCGGCAATCCAGGGTTTTCTAGATTGCCGCGTCGCTAACGCTCCTCGCAATGACCCGGGCTGAGCTTGAGGCATAATCAAGTTGTAGTTTGGGCTGATTACATAGACGCATAAGCACGAAAAAGCGTAGTGCGGAGGAGGTTACATGCGCGAAGCTGTTTGGAAGAAACTGTATACCGGCGTTTTTGGCGTGGTCGGAGTTGCGTTTTTAGTACTGACCCTGTGGTTGCTATTTTGGTTGTTCGGCCCGCTTACACACAAGCAAGCGCCGACATCGCTGGAGCAAGTGCAAGCCTCATCCGCGGCGGCCAAGCCCGAACCCAGGCAATCATCACCACCCGAGGCCGCCAGCGAGTCACAACCGTCGCAACAGGAGCGGGAGCCGGTATCCAGCGATGACACGCCCGAAACGCCCTCCGAGTCTGCCGCCGAGACCAAGACTGCCGACGATACTGATGGCAAACCCGAACAATCCGGTCCGTCCGAGGCCCTGCTCGAAACCCGTATCTTGTATTTCGAAGCTTATGCCTCCGAGGTAAAACTCGATGCCGATCTGCGTGATTATCTGGATAAAGTCAAAGCCTATCTGGATGACTCGCCTGACTGGCATTTAGCAGTTATCGGTCACAGCGATAGTTCTGGACCCCGTGAGTTCAATATTGACGTAGCGCGGGAGCGGGCTCGAACGGTGGCTCGGCAGTTACAAAAATACGACTTTTCAGAAGATGATCTGCACGTGGATTCAAAAGGTCCGGACGAGCCATTGGTGTCCAATGAGACTGAGGAGGGCCGTGCCAAGAATCGGCTGGTCGAGTTGAGTTTGATGCCACCGGAAAACTATGCGGGTTGATTTATCCTAATTTGGCCGCGCTAGGTGCCAAGCGGGCCAGTTGCTCAGGAAAACCGCTCCAGGAAGCGAAGGTGCCGTCTGCCTCCAACTCCGCCACAGGGGTTTGCGAATAGCCAAATTCAGCCAGCAGCACGGGCAAACCTGCGGCGCGGGCGGCCTGTACATCCACGGCATGGTCACCTAAATAGACTGCGTGTTGCACAGTTGCGCCCAGTTGCGCCAGGCAAGCGTGTATAGCGTCCGGCGCCAGCTTCAACTGCCAGGCGCAGGTGAATCTCCGGTGCCAGGACGCTGTCGCGATATTTCTGATCTTGCGTGTCGAAGAGTTCAACGCAGGGCATGGACACCACGCGCACATGGCGGTCTTGTCCGTTCAGCGTCTGTGCGGCTGCCATGGCAAGGGCTACTTCGGAGCCGGTTGCAATAACCAAGGCTTCGGGTGCGGATTCCGGCTCGAGCAGAACGTAGCCGCCGCGCTGGATCGCATTCATTTGCTGCTGATTGCGGGTCTGGTGCGCCACGTCCTGACGCGTCAACACCAGTGCTGTCGGCCCGGTATCGCGTGCAATTGCGGCTGCCCAGGCGGCGGCGGTTTCGACCGCGTCGGCCGGGCGCCAGACATGCAGATTCGGGATTAAGCGCAGGCTGGCGACGTGTTCCACCGCCTGATGGGTGGGGCCGTCTTCGCCCAGGCCGATGGAATCGTGGGTATAGACCAGGATATTGCGCAGGCCCATGAGCGCGGCCATGCGCACCGCGTTGCGGGCGTAATCCGAAAACGTCAGAAAGGTTGCGCAGAACGGGATAAACCCGCCGTGCAGCGCAATACCGTTGGCGATGGCGGTCATGCCGAACTCGCGCACACCGTAATGGATGTAGTTGCCGGCGGCGACATCGGCATTCAGGACCTGATGGCCTTGCCAGTCGGTGGCGTTGGAGCCGGACAGGTCGGCCGAGCCGCCTAATAATTCCGGTAATGCGGGCGCGAACGCTTCGATGCTGGCTTTGGACGCCTTGCGGGTCGCGCTATCGGCGCCCTCGGCCTGTGTCTGGTGAACGTGAGCGCGCGCCAGGCCGGCCCAATCCTGGGGCAACCTGCCGGCCAAGCGACGATCAAATTCCGCCACGGCCTCCGGAAAGCTCTGGCCGTAGCGGCGATGCAAATCGTTCCAGTCGTGTTCGAGGCGCGCACCGTGTTCGCGTTTATCCCAGCCCGCATAAATCGGCTCAGGTACGGAAAATGCGGTTTCGTCTGGCCAATCCAGGGCTTGGCGCGCCAGCGCGACTTCCTCGGCACCCAGCGCCGCGCCGTGGGCATCGCTGGTGCCCTGTTTATTGGGCGCACCGCGGCCGATTATGGTCTTGCAGCAGATCAGCGTGGGCCGGTCAGGCACGCCGTGCGCGGCGTCAATCGCCTGTTTGATGGATTCGCCGTCGTGACCGTCGCCTTCGGATAATACCTGCCAGCCATAGGCGCTAAAACGCCGCGGGGTATCCTCGGAAAACCAGCCGTCGACCTCGCCATCAATCGAGATGCCGTTATCATCGTAGAACACAATCAGCTTGCCCAGGCGCAAATGCCCGGCAAGCGAACAGGCTTCGTGCGAGATACCCTCCATCAGGCAGCCATCGCCGACGAAGCAGTAGGTGTGGTGATCGACCAGCGCGTAGTCATCGCGATTGAACCGGGCCGCCAGGTTGGCTTGCGCAATCGCCATACCCACAGCATTGGCCAGGCCCTGGCCCAGCGGGCCGGTGGTGGTTTCTACTCCGGGCGTGATTCCATATTCAGGATGCCCGGGCGTGCGCGAGTGGAGCTGTCTGAAATTTTTGATCTGCGCCAGCGGCAAATCAAAACCGGTCAAGTGCAGCAGAGCGTAATGCAACATGCAGCCGTGGCCGTTGGAGATTACAAACCGGTCACGGTTAGCCCAGTTCGGGTTGGTCGGGTTAAAGCGTAAAAAATCGTGCCACAGGACTTCGGCGATATCCGCCATGCCCATAGGCATGCCGGGGTGCCCGGAGTTGGCCGCCTGCACCGCGTCCATCGTAAGTATACGAATGGCGTTGGCGCGTTCCTGCCTGGTGGTTTGCGCAGCGGTTGCCGGCAACGGCGCCACGCCAGCGGATGGGGAATCGGCTTGCACCACAGCTTTCTCCTGCTTGACGCCGTAGCGATTGCCACCCGTCGTATTGTTCTAATGGGAGAACAATGTGGCGGAGATTGGCTATAAATTAAAATTAATAATACTTAGGGTAATAATAAAATTAATTTATATAAGAAAGAGCTGAATAGTCAGCAAATTCTGGGCAGTTGCTCGCCTACCAGCATATCCACAATACGTTCGCCGCCGAACGCGGTGTGCATGATGACTGTCGCTTTGGGGGCTTCACTAACCTCGCCGATTATGGCGGAATCCTTACCGGCCGGATGGGCGCGCATGGCGGCTAACGCAGCCTTGGCGTGTTCAGCCGGCACCAGTACGACGAGCTTGCCTTCATTGGCGAAATACAGCGGGTCCAGGCCCAGGATTTCAGATACGCCTTGCACCGCTTCACGCACGGGGATGGTGGGCTCATCCAGGTTGATGCAGACGTCAGCGCTTTGCGCAAATTCGTTTAAAACGGTGGCGATGCCTCCGCGTGTGGCGTCCCGTATGCAGTGTACATCCGGGCAGGCGGCCAGGAGCGTTTCGATTAGGTTAGTGAGTGGGGCGCAATCGCTTTCTATTGGCACATCCAGCGCCAAATCGTCGCGCGCCGCCAGGATCGCAACGCCGTGGTCGCCGATATAGCCGTTGATGATTACCTTGTCGCCGGGGCGTGCGCGCTCGGCAGCGATATTTACTCCGGTGGGGATGATGCCGACGCCACTGGTGTTGATGAACAATTTATCCGCCGCTCCGCGGTTCACCACCTTGGTATCGCCGGTTACGATTTGCACACCCGCTGCCTGCGCGGCCCTTTGTATGGACGCGGCAATACGGCGCAAGTCGTCTACCGGAAACCCCTCTTCGATAATCACGGCGCAAGACAGATACAGCGGTTTGGCGCCGGATACGGCCAGATCATTCACGGTGCCGTTCACGGCCAGCTCACCGATATCGCCGCCGGGAAAAAACAGCGGATCGACCACGTAGGAATCGGTGGTGAATGCCAGACGGTCGCCAGCTTGCGCCAGCGCCGCCAGACTAAAACGTGCCTGGTCTTCCAGCGGCGCCAGGGCGGGGTTGCCGAAGGCGCCGACAAAGACATCATCGATTAGGTCACGCATGGCCTTGCCACCGCTGCCGTGCGCCAGCGTGATGGTATTGCCGCGCACTTTGCCGCTGCGCTGGCGGATGCGTTGTTCGGGTTTTTCCGGCGCGGGTTCGCTCATGCTCGTTGTGCTTCGGCGGCTTGCTCGCGTTTTTTCAGGATTTCGGCCAGATCTATACGGCCGTAGTTATATACCGCTGCGCAAGCGCCTTCACTGGCAACCATTAGCGAACCCATCGGCGTTTCCGGCGTGCAGGCGGTACCGAATATCTTGCACTGCCAGGGCTTGATCACGCCTTTTAACACTTCGCCGCACTGGCAAGATTTGGGATCCGCGATTTTTAGATTGGGTACGGAGTATTTCAGTTCAGCATCGAAGCTGGCGTATTTGGCGCGTAGCTTTACGCCGGAGTGGTCGATCGAGCCGAGCCCGCGCCATTCGAAGAACTCGCGCAGTTCAAATACCGTTTGCACCGCGTCCAGGGCTGGGTTGTTGCCGTCGTCGGGCACCACACGCTGGTACTGGTTTTCGACTTCGCAGCGGCCTTCGGCCATTTGCTTCAAGAGCATCCAGATGGATTGCAGAATATCCAGCGGTTCGAAGCCGGAGATTACTAGCGGTTTTTGGTAGTGCCCGGCAATAAACTCATAAGGCGCGCTGCCGATGACCATGCTCACATGGCCGGGGCCGAGAAAGCCGTCCAGGGTCAACTCTGGGGAATCCAGAATGGCTTTAATGGTCGGGATTATGGTGATGTGGTTACAAAAGACCGCGAAATTGTCGATGTTTTCCGCTTCGGCGCGCAGCACAGTTAATGCGGTGCTGGGCATGGTGGTTTCAAAGCCCAGCGCAAAAAACACTACTTCACGCTCAGGATTGTCGCGCGCGATTTTAAGCGCATCCAAGGGCGAGTAAACCATGCGAATATCGGCGCCTTCGGCCTTGGCTTGCAACAGGCTTTTCTTTGAACCGGGCACGCGCATGGCGTCGCCAAAGGTGGTGAAAATAACATTCGGGTGTTCGGCCAAGGCAATGCAATCATCCACGCGGCCCATGGGCAAAACGCATACCGGGCAGCCCGGGCCGTGCACCAGTTCAATCGTGTCTGGCAGCATTTGCTCGATGCCGTATTTGAAGATCGAATGCGTGTGCCCGCCGCAGACTTCCATCAGTTGCAACGGGCGTGTCTGGCAGCGCGGAATTTGCTGGGTCAACGCGTTGATGTTTTTAAGCAGGGTTTTTGCTTTGCTCGGATCACGGAATTCGTCAATAAATTTCATATTTTCGGCCTGTATGCGCTAGGAATCTAGTGTGAGGAGGGTATTCACGCGGCGGCCCCGCTGCTACTCACCAGCTCCTGGAGTTCGCCTTCGATTTCACCCAGTTCGGTGAGTAGTGCCAGGGTGGCCGCGGCCTCTTGCTCGTCGATACGGCTCATGGCGAAACCGACATGCACTAATACCCAATCGCCCATGCAGTCGTTCGCAGTATGGGTTTTATCGACGACACAGGCGATGTTTATTTTGCGCTTGATGCCACCGATCTCGACGGTGGCGATATTGTGTTCGGGGTCGTTGATTTCAACGATGCGTCCGGGGATGCCTACACACATAATGATTGCCTCTCGTATTTCACTGCTATTATTTAATCTTTGTGGGCGTTGCGAATTTGGCGGGCCGCTGCGACCGTTGCCTGACCCAGGCTGAGCCCGCCGTCGTTGCTCGGAACCTGGCTGTGGCTGAATACCTCGAAACCCGCAGATTGCATTTTTGTGATCAGTGCTTCCAGCAGGGTAGCATTTTGGAATACCCCGCCGGACAGCGCGATTCGTTTGCCGATTGCCGGAGTGTTGGTCTTTAATATTCGCAGCATTTCCAGAATTACCTCGGCCAGGCCGTTGTGGAAACGGGCGGCGATGACACCTGCATCGGTATTCGCCGCCAAGTCATCCAGTATGGCCTGCCATAGCGATTTTGTTGTTATTAATACTAACCCCTCGCCGCCCTCGGGCGCAACTACTTTGAACGGGTAGGCCTCGCCGCGGGTGAGCGTGGCAGCGTCGATGCAGGCTTCCAGCTCTATCGCGGCCTGTCCTTCGTAATTAATACTGTGGCGCACGCCCGCCAGTGCGGATACGGCGTCGAAAAGGCGGCCGCAGGCGCTGGATTCCGGGCTGTTCAGGCCAGTGTCGAGCATACGCTCCAGGATGGCCAGCGGTTTGTCCATCATGGCCTGCATGAACGGCGTGCCGGCGTATTGTTTTGCCAATAGCGGCCAATCGAAGTGCTGGTGCAATGCGGCGTAGGCAATACGCCAGGGTTCACGTATGGCTTGCGCCGCACCGGGCAGCGGCAGCGGCGCAAAACTGCCAATGCGCTGATAGCCGAAATAATCGCTGAGCAAAAACTCGCCGCCCCAAAGCTCGCCGTTGTCGCCCAGGCCGAGTCCGTCCAGAGCGATGCCCAGCAATGGCGGGGTATTCAGGGGAAGGGCGTTGTCGGCCATGCAGGCCGCGACATGCGCGTGGTGATGCTGAACTTCGGTAACGGGGAGATTATTGGTCTGCGCCCAGTCCCGGCCGAGCTTGGTGGACAGGTATTCGGGGTGACGATCTGTTACATAGGATTCGGGCTGGTGCTCGAATAGATTCAGATACAGCGATAGCGTGTCCTGGTAGGCGCGATAGGCGCTGGCGTTTTCCAGATCACCGAGATGTTGCGACAGGATGGCCTCACCGTCGCGCAGCAGACAAAAGGTATTTTTAAGCTCGCTGCCGAAAGCAAGCAGCGGTCGCGACTGCTCGAAGCCTTGCGGAAGGCGTATCGGCGACGGTGCATAGCCGCGCGCCCGGCGCAGCAAACGCGGCGTGCCGACAATGCGGCGTACTACCGAATCATCCACACGGTTTATGATTTCACGGTCATGCAGCAACAGCGCATCGGCAATGCCGGCGAGTTTTTCCCGCGCTGTAGCATTATCAATGCATTGCGGTTCGCTGGAACGGTTGCCGCTGGTAAGGACGATGGCTTCGCCGACGCCGTCCATCAGCAATTGGTGCAGGGGCGTGTACGGCAACATCACGCCGTACACCCGCAAAGCCGGGGCGATACTCGGCGCGAGTTGCGTATTCGCGCGTGGTGACAGCAGCAGGATCGGTGCCTGCGGCGAATCCAGTAATGCCCTGTCTTTTTCGTTTAGCTCGAATAATTCTTGCGCCAGGTCGAGGCTGGGCAGCATTAGCGCGAAGGGTTTGTCGTAACGCTGTTTGCGCTCGCGTAAGCGGGCAACGGCCGCCTCGTCCCTGGCCAGGCAGGCCAGATGAAAGCCGCCCAAGCCTTTAATGGCGACGATGGAACCGTTGCGCAACATTGCCGCGCAGCGGTCAACGGCCGTTTGCGAGGCTTCGGTATCTGTGACGGGGGTATCTGTTATGGGCGCTGTACCGTCGCTGCGCTCCAGTGTCAGGTGCGGCCCGCAAACCGGACAGGCGTTGGGTTGGGCGTGGAAACGGCGATCAGCCGGGTCCTCGTATTCGTCGCGGCATTGCGGGCACAGGGTGAAGCTGCGCATGCTGGTGTTGGCGCGGTCGTAAGGAATGGCATCAATTATCGACAGACGCGGCCCGCAGTGGGTGCAGTTCGCGAAGGCGTAGTCGTGGCGCCGGTTGGATGCATCGCGGACCTCGGCCCGGCACGCCGCGCAAATGGCGGCGTCCGGACTTACCTGGGTATGCGCAGCGCCAGCAACGCTGGTGAGAATATGAAAGCCAGGCTCGAACGTATCATGTGTCTCCTGGCGGTGAATATCGTCGATGCGCGCCAACGGCGGTGCCTGTTCGCGCAGTTGCTGCACGAATTCTGTGATCACTTTTCGCGGCCCCGATACGCGGATAAGCACACCATGCGCATCGTTACGAACGTCTCCCCATAAGCCGAGTGTTTGTGCCAAACCGAACACGGTTGGTCTCATGCCGACACCCTGAACCCGTCCGCTGACACGGATGTGTTCGCTGGCAAATGTTTCGGGTGAGGTATTTCCTAACACGATATGTGGAAGCTCGATTAATGGTTGTAGTGTTGAGCATATCGAAATCGATATTTTTGTGGCACCTTGGCAACAGGTAATTAATCACGCATATTGAAAAGGGTTGATCCTGGTTGGGAAAGAATAGATATGAGCGCACGCTTACGCATCGGCGAACTTGCCGAATCATTGGGCACGTCTACCAAAACTTTGCGTTTTTACGAACGTATTGGTTTGCTTGGATCTGCGGATCGCAGCGGTGGAGGCTATCGTTTATACGACGCCGTCGCGATCAATCAGGCGCGGTTGGTCGTAGGTTTGCGCCGTCTGGGTTTGACCATAGATGAAATCGACGGCTTGCTCCACGAAGACGCGAAACTCTCCTTGCGTCAGCGATTGATGGCGTTGATGGACGATAAGCTACGAGCAGTGGAGCTCGATCTAAGTGTGATGCAAGGACGTCGCGATGACCTGGCGGCTCGCCACGAAGCCCTGCTGATGACGCCTCGTGATCGCGCACCGAATTGCGTTTGTGAGGCGCTGCCCACTGCCTGTACCTGCGGGCGCTGCGCAAAGCGCTAACATGCCCGCGAAATAATTCTTTCAAATCGCTTGACTTTGCCCTGGGGTAAAGGTGTAAACCTTATTCTGAGGATAGTGCCAGTACAGTTATAATAAGCTAATCCGCTGGCGAAAAACTAGCCCGAAAATATAGTAACAATCATGGGTAAGGAGGAGTTGAGAATGGCAATGCAAAAATTATTGGGTATCAGTATCTCGGTGGCTATGCTGGCGCTTGCCGCCAGTCCGGCGATGGCACAAACGGATAAAACCCGGGTTGCGAGCAGCAATTCAAGCTTGAAGCACTGGCAGGTACGCACTACCGCCAACGGTTTCTTCTTTGATGCCAGTAGCGATGGCCCGTTGGACTTGGACATTGAGGACACCGCCGACTTCGCCTTTGACGTAACTTATTTCTTCACGCGTAATCTCGCGGTACAGGTGCTGGCAACTTTTATAAATACGCAAGTTCAATCGGCCGGGGCAAGCGCCTTGTTAGGCCCTTTCCCGGACGACAATGTGGGTGCTGTTGACTTGTTACCGCCGATTGTTACTGCGCAATATCATTTCAATCGGATCAGTGGCAGCCACATGGAGCCTTATGTCGGCATCGGATTCAACTATAACCACTTCGGCAACGAAAGTGGCCAGTTGCGTACTGTCGGCGCGAGCGTGGATGATCAATTTGGCTTCGTGGCAGAAATAGGCACCGATATTGACCTCTCTGTTATTGGGCCGGGATTGTTCGGCAACTTCAACTTCAAATACCTCTACACCGAGGCCGATGTGGAAGTGGATGCCAACTCGGCCCTCAATGACACCCTGGAAATTAACGCCTATATTGTAGGCGCAGGTATCGGCTACCGCTTTTAGGTATGAGTGGTTATAACGTTGGCTCAGGTTCGAAAAAATACACCCGTCATTCCGGGATCGCGGACCGAGTGCAGCGAGCTGAACGAAGTGAACCCGGAATCCATGGTGCGCACAGGCACTGGATTCCGGATAAATGCTCCGCATTTTCCGGAATGACGTGAGACCTGAGTAACTGTTAGAGCCACTTAGATATGTATTTTAAATTTCCAAACCTTGTACTAACGAGCCGCGTATTCACGCTGGTTGAGACAAGGCCCGGTCAAGACAAGACTAGGATAAGCAACAACGGAGATGGACATGGACACACCTGTTAATCAAGACCGACCGCTAACCAACGCCCACGTACCCGCGTTCGCGCTGGAAGATGGCCCAATAGAAATGGTCCATGCATTCTGGCTGGCGGGTATGAGTTGTGACGGCTGTTCAATTGCCGCGCTGGGCGCCAGGAATCCGAGTGTGGAGCAACTGATGAACGGCGATCTCCCGGGTATGCCCCGGGTCGAACTGCACCATCCGGTTCTGGATGTGCATGCCGGCTCGAGGTTCATGGAGCCTTATCACCAGGCCAAGGCTGGTAATCTGGACGCGCCTTACGTGGTGATTTACGAAGGCTCCATCGCCGACGAACGCATCGCCGCGGCCGGCGGTGGGTACTGGTCGGGCATGGGTGCGCGTATCGCAGAAGACGGTTCCAGCCAGCCCATTCCGACCGCGGAGTGGCTCACCGATCTGGCGCCCGGCGCAGCCGCGGTCATTGCTGTCGGTACTTGCGCCACCTGGGGCGGCGTACCCGCGGCCGCCGGCAATGTTACCGGCTCCATGAGTGTGATGGATTTGCTGGGCACGGACTATTTAAGTGCCCTGGGCTTGCCGGTGATTAACGTTCCAGGCTGCTCCCCGATTGGCGACAACTTTACCGAAACCGTGACCACGGTATTGATGTTTCTGGCCGGGGTGGGGCCGTTACCGGAATTCGACGAACTCGGCCGCCCGGCGTGGATGTTCCGGGAGACTGTACATCGCGGTTGTAACCGCGCCGGCTATTACGAAGAGGGTACGTTTGCCAAAGACTACGGCGACAAAGAATGCTTGGTGGAACTCGGCTGCTGGGGGCCGGTGGTGCAATGCAATATTGTGCAACGCGGTGCGATATCAGGCACCGGTGGTTGCATGAATACCGGCGGCATATGCATCGGCTGCACCATGCCTGGCTTTCCGGACGCGTTTGCTCCGTTTTACAAAGCCCCGCCCGGTAAAACCATATCGAGTAACGGGACCAAGATTTACGGCAGCTTCATCCGCCCCTTACGGCGTATCAGCCAGAAGCGCGGCAACATGACCTCGCGTTGGTCCAAGAGCGGCGAGATACCCAGTGGTTGGGGGCATGTAAAAAAACCGGGCGTGTTCTCAAAAGCCACGCACTATTTCTACGACAAGATGCAATACTCTGGTTCCAAGTTCTCCCCGGGATCCAGCGAGCAGCGGAAATTACAGGCCGATGCCCATCGTTATTTGCGCGACATCGAGGAAAAGCTGTACAGCGAGGAGGTGGTATGAGCGCCAGCGATATGTATTTCTGGTGGATATTGTGGCTGAGTTTTGCCGGCGTCATCACTATGGTAGCGGCTGCCTTGTTGTTGACCGTTATCGGATTGGCACATCGGATCGTGAATCTGGCGGGTGTCGCGCTCGCGGTGGTCGGCGAAATCGAGGGCAATACCGGCGCGATCTGGGAATTGACCACTACAAATAAAGTGGCTAACCAACTGGCGGTAGGCTCCGGCGCTATCGCCGAAAATACCGAAACTATTGCTTCGGTCCTGGGCGGTCCGCCCGGTCAGCAAGTACAAGGAGGGTGAATAATGAGCTTACCTACATCCCCGGAAGGCGCCATGCTGCTAATGTGGTCTATTACCGTAGGCTTGGGTTTGGTCGTGGCCTTGGTCGTTACCGCCTTGTTGGTCTGGATACACCATGAAGCCTCTGTAATCCGCGGCGGCGTCAGCGAAATATGGAACGTGGGCCAGCGTGTGGCCAACAACACGGTCCATATTCCCCAGCTAAATGCCACCAACGCAATTGCCGGACGTATTTTGGGCAACGTGCAGCGAGTGGCGGTTGCCGCCGCTGCCATTGAAGAACACGCCGAGGGTTGCCCCGGGTGCGTGCAATGTCTGGTGAGGGGGTAACGGCGATGCTAGTACTAACCTTGATTTCCGCGTTTGCAGTTTTGTTGCTGTTTGTTGTTCTGGCCTATGCCTTGACCAAAATCAGCGGGCTGCTGCGCGACATTGGCGGGACCCCGACCAGCTACTTGGCCAAGTTGCGCCTGGGCTTGCGCGCCATCTCCTCCGAAACCGGGCATCTGGAACCCCAGGTGATCAAGCTAAACGAAGGCTTGAGCCAGGTCGCCGAAGGCCTGCGAGTGGTGGACGGGCATTTGGTCGGCACCTTGAGCGCCGCACAGCGTCAGGAGGGCTAGCGCATGACTATTATTCATATTATCTGGGCAGCGGTTTTGTTGATCGTGATTCTGGTTGCAATTGCGCGGCTGCATCGCACCCTGCGCGCGGCTTGGTCTATCCAACGTTATCTGGCGGAGATGGAAGCCGCGGGCGCACAAATTGCCAACAACACCAGCGCCGTACAAGCACTTGATGCCACAGAAGCGGTGGCCGGCGGCATGCTCGACACCGCGGGGGACCTGGACCGTCACAGCGCCACTTTAGCCACCACGCTGTCGGAACGCGCGCAACAGAGGGGATTGATATGACCCTGATACTCACCATAATTAGCCTGATAGTGACTGCGGCAGTCGTCCTGGTGCTGGTCGTCTATCTGCTTGGCATTATTTTCGCGTTAGTGCGTGGGCAGGCCAGTCTGGCCCGTCTCGCCGGGCATTTGAGCAAGGTGCGCGACGATACTGAACCGTTGCCCGCACATTTTGAAACAATTAACAGTGCCTTGCCTGAACTACTACGTGGACTATTGCAGGTAAATAACAACCTAGGCGCTATTGTCGAAGTGGCCAAATCTGCGATCAGCAAGAACCCCCAAAGTGGCGGCGGCGCGGCCTAGTGTCCTGCCCGATTAAACCATTGAATTATTTCGGCGCTTTTTCGCGTCTGACGGCGTTGCGGATCGTCGCAATAGCTGCGGCCCCCGAATACTATTGAGGCTCCTTACCGCGCCTTGCCAGGCACGAAAAATAACTCGAACTTTCTTCAACTTATTAAACGGACAGGACACTAGCGCCAAAAAACAACCCGAGGAGTAGACTATGTGTTTTCAAAACCTACCCATTGAATTCGACGAAAATGGCCGCGCGTACCTGAAAGAAGGGGTAGCCAATCCCTATTCGTATCAAACCGAGAGCCTGGAAGAGCGCGATGCCATGCTCAAGGAGATTGCAGCCAAAAATGGCCAAATTCAGGACGTGGATTTCGACCCGGTAACTCGTGTAGCCGGCGCATTGGCCTTCCACAGCACGGTGGATCTGGAAAAGCGCTGCGTGCTGGATACCAACTCCGTGGCCACCCTGTTCCGTGGTTACGAAGTGATTCTGCGTGGCCGCGACCCCCGTGATGCGTCGTTCATCAGTTCCCGCGCCTGTGGGGTTTGTGGCGGGGTGCATGCGACCGCCTCCGCGTTATCGCTGGAGATGGCGTTGGGCATTAAGCCGCCGCCGATGGGCATTGTGCTGCGCAACCTGCTGTTGTCCTGCGAATACTTGTATGACAACCCGCTGCATCTGTTTGTCCTCGCCGGCCCGGATTTTTCCGCCAGCCTGATGCGCGACACCAACCCGGAAATCTGGGAGAAGGCGCAGACCGCCAAGGCCAAATATCCGGAGTTGCACGGCTACGACACCATCGCCGAGATCATGACCGATCTTAACCCGTTAACCGGCGCGCTCTACCTGGAAGCGCTGGAAATGACGCGCGTGGCCCGCGAGGCTTACGTGCTCATCGGCGGCAAATATCCGCATCCGCAAACCGTGATTCCGGGCGGCGTCTCCACTACCCTGACGCCAACCCTGCTCAACGAGTTCTACATGCTAATGCGTAGCTTTTTCGATTACAGCCAGAAGTGCATCGGCGTGTGGGACGATATTTACGACTTCATGTACGAGTGCAACCCCGACTACAAACACGTCGGGGAGCTGCCCGTGAACATGGTCGATTTCGGCCAGTGGGACCACGAAGATTACTACGACGGCACTTACGAAAATTGCAACGAATGGGGCGAAAAGCGCTGGTCCACCCCCGGTGCGGTAGTCGATGGCAAATTGGTTACCACCCGGCTGCAAGACCTGAACGTGGGCTTTGAAGAATTTGTCGAGCATTCCTTTTACGAGAACTGGGACGATCAGGACGTGCCGTTCAAGACCGATATGGTGGGCCAGCCGATCAGTCCCTATCACCCCTGGAACAAAACCACGATTCCGCGTCCCGGCGCGCAAAACTGGAAAGAGCGCTATAGCTGGTCCACCACGCCCACCTGGGACCGGCACACGTTCGAAGCCGGTGCCTACTCGCGGGTCTACATCACGGCGCTGGCCGGCAAAATGCCCGAAAGCAACTATGTAAAGTCGACTGGCCACAGCCTGGTGCTGAATATTCCCAAGGGCTTCAAACTGCCCGCGCGCCAACTGGAATGGAAGATCCCCGAGGTATGGAACGCGATCGAACGCAACCGCGCCCGCGCCTACGCGGTGGGCTTTAATTTGGCGGTGACCCTGGAAAACTGGACGCGCGCGCTGGACCTGCAAAAACGCGGAGAAACCAAGGTTCATACCAAGTTCGAGATTCCCAGCAAGGGCCGCCAGGTTGGCGTCGGCTTCTGGGGCGCCGGCCGCGGTCTTCTGGGGCACTGGTGCGTTATCGAAGACGGCTTGCTGGCCAACTATCAGATATGTACGCCGTCTACGGTAAATGCCTGTCCGAAAACGCCGTGGGGCGAATCCGGGCCCTATGAGCAGGCGGTTTTGAACTCGCCGATTCTGGAAACCAACTTCAAGGACCACAGCGACTTTAAAGGCATAGATATCCTCAGGGTGATACGCAGCTTCGACCCCTGTATGCCGTGTACAACCCATGTGATGGTCGCGGGTACTGATCAGATGATTACCCGCGAGGTCAACACCTGCGCCTGCGGAATTTAGAGTAGGGCGGGTTGTACTGATGACCTCGCTTCCACGTGTACTGGTGGGTCTGGTGGGCTACTGCTCGTTCATGCGTTCCTATCCGTTCGGCCCGGTGTTCATGGAGTGTCTGTGCGCGTCGCAGTGGCCCGAAGAGATCGAGGTAAAGGAATTGAACTGGGGACCGGTAACGGTTGTGCAGGACTTTCAGTCGGCAAAGGTATTACCGGAAAGGGTGGTGCTGGTTAGTGTGGTCGATCGTGGCCTTGCTCCCGGAACGGTAAGTTGCCGGCGCTGGGTCGGCGGCAAACTTGATCCTCAGGCCATGCAGGAGCGCATGTTCGAAAGCGTTACCGGGGTGGTGCACGTCGATAACCTGCTAGCCGTGGGCGAGCAATTCGAAATATGGCCGGATGAGGTGCTGGTGATCGAAATCCAACTCGCCAGCGACAATATCGGTGACTACGTGATAGAGGCCCTGGCCGCTACTGGCAAAATGGGTGAAGACCTGTGTGAGCATGAGCTCAGCCGGGAACTGCAAGGCTACGTACAACGCCTGGCGACCAGTGTGCGCCGCGCCGCGCTGGAAGGCACGCGCGGCCTGCCGGACCTGGTACCTTTCAGCATCTCGCAACTTACCCCGGTTGCGCAAATATGTCAGTATAAGTCGGTATCGGAACCGGCCGATTATGTTACCCATTAAACGGTGAACGCCATGAGTGTAAGCACAAGTCAAATGGTCGCTGGCAGCAACGCCCTGGAGCGGCTGGTAGACCGAGAAGAAGTCCTGCAAATCTGCTATTGGCATGAAGGCGAGGGCTTTGGCGACACCTTTACCGCGCCCGAGCTAAAAACGTTTTTAAATTGCGAAATCGAAGCCATCGAAATCGCCATGGCCGAGTTGGCGCAGTCGGAGTATCTGGAAGCAGTGGGCCGCGGCTATCGTTTTACCCACCCAGGCCGTAAAGAGGGCGGGCGCCTGTTTGCCGACGGTTTTGCAGATATGCAAAAAGCCGCGCACGGCGAATGCGAAGCCGGCTGTTGCGACGGCGATGATCACTCCCAATGCGGTGACGGTTGCACCTTGCAGTGACCCCCGGCCCCGAACAGCACGCCCCTGACGACAACACCCCCACCGACGACGAGGCCCCCACCGCCGACGACGAGGCCCCCACCGCCGACGGCGAGATCGCGCAACAACTGCTAGGCTTTATGACCAACGACGAGTGGGATGGGCTGCTTGGCCACGTCAATAGCATCATCCGCGAAGTAGAACACCTCCCGGACGAAAAAACCCGTAAACGCGTGCTCTCGATGCTGCAAGGCATTGACGCCATCCACCGGGAATCACTCACACGTCTGGTGCGTTTGTTCAAGGAAGGCGTGCTCGCAAAAGTCGTCACCGACCCGCCCATCCACACCTTGATGGAACTCTACGACCTGCTGCCCGAGGAGCCCGACGAGGCAGAGGCGGCGGCGCCACAACGGCCTCCCGCGCAGCGCCCGTTTCCCAACATCCCGATCAAGGTGGAATCCGGAGGCAGTTCAATGGATGCCCCTAAAACGCCACCGAAACCACCACCGAAACCACTTCCGCACTGGGTGCCGGTGCTAAGCGCGTTAGACAAACTAGCCATAGGCGAAGTTCGCAAAATCCCCGCCGATGACCGCGAGGTGCTGCTCTGCCGGGTCAAAGACCAGGAGTTGTTTGCGCTCGACACCCACTGTGCGCAAGATGACCAGTTGATGGCGGATGCAACGCTCAACCAATACTCCTTGATCTGCCCCCATCACCCCGCCTGCTATTACGACGTGCGCCAGGGCACCCGCCTCGCCGGACCGGGCACAATTGAGTGCTACCCGGTAAAAATAGAGGACAGCCAACGGGTAATGGTCGGCATCGGCATGGATTTCGTACCGAAACTGCCTAGCTTTTGAACGCCGCGCCAAACCAATCAACGCAGATACTTATTGCCGGCGTAGGCAACGTACTGCATGCCGACGATGGCTTTGGTATTGCACTGGCGAATCGCCTGCAAACCCGAACCGATCTGCCGAAGGATGTGAAAGTCATTGAAACCGGCATCGGCGGCATGAGCCTGATTCAGGAGGCGATGAGCGGTTGCCGCGCATTGTTAATTCTGGACGCCGCGGAAAAAGGGGGTGAACCCGGGCAACTCTACTTCCTGGAGCCGGAGCTACCCGATCTTGATCTGCTCGATCCGCATGACCGCCGCGCCTATTTCGCCGATACCCACTACGCCACACCAGAACGCGCGCTAAGCCTTTTGCAGAACATCGGACGCCTGCCACCGGTTGTGCGCATTTTAGGTTGTGAGCCCACTGCCTACGATGATTTGTTTATCGGCCTGAGTCCGCCAGTCGAGGCCGCGTTGGAACCGGCAGAGCGCATGGCGTTGGACTGGGTGGGGAACATGCTACGAGCTGCAACGATAACTGCTTCCAGCGGACAGTAGCGCCCGTATCCGGATAGGGCGTAGAGGTAACTGCTCTTCCGCCCACTTGCGCAATTAAATTCCAGCCCCAACATGCGGCATACTCAAATGCCTTGGGCCTAATCCCTCAGCGGCTTCGACAGATTTGCTGTCACTTTGCGGTACGCCCGCACCCGCTTGATACAGGTTGCCCATCTTGAGTTGGGGGATTGCCAGATATTGGTCAGCAGCCCGGCGATATCACTGGGCTGCATTGCCGATTTTCTGGGGCACGCCTTTGCCCAGTTGGCACATTGGGCCCAGGTTGTATTGGCTGCGGATGTGGCCTAGCTCGGCCGCCATGATTTA
>JBDNIO010000259.1:0-6614 GCA_041688215.1 Salinisphaeraceae bacterium
CTACCCGGCCAGCCTTCTGAGGAAAATCAAGCCGAGCCCGAGACGCAGGAAACACCCGAGGCCGAGCCCGGTTCGGCGACTCAATTCGGACTCTAATGAAATTCGCTGCTCACAAGTCACAACAAGGCATTGCGCTGATCACGGCGCTACTCATGGTCGCGCTGGTTACAATTATCGGCGCCGGTCTAGTTACGCAAATGAATGTCGCCGTGCATCGCAGCGGCAATCTGTGGCTGGATGAACAGGCCTGGTGGTACGTAATCGGCGTGGAGAACTGGATCGGTCAGATCCTGCAACTGGACGCCCAGAATAGCGAAATCGATGCCCTCACCGAAGCCTGGGCGCAGCCGGTGGATTATTTGCCCATCGAAGGCGGGGCGCTCCAGGGTAAGCTGCAAGACCTGCAAGGCCGGTTTAATCTCAACAATCTGGCCGAACCCGGGCCGGCGGTATTGGCACGCTGCCAGCGCCTGATTCAGTTTATTACGGAACTCGACCCCGTAACCGCGGCAACCATTGCCCAGTCAACCCGCGACTGGATCGACGCTGACACCAATGTCACCCTGCCCTACGGCGCAGAGGATGATTTTTATTTGGGGCAAATTCCCGCTTACCGCACTGCCAACCAGCCCATGGTCAGCCCCAGCGAGTTGCTGCTGGTCAATGGCGTAACCCCTGAGCTTTATGCGGCACTTGAACCGCACATTACCGCCTTACCGGAAACAACCGCGCTCAATGTGAACACTGCTACCCTCGCCAATCTGGCAGCGCTGGCGCCCAATATTAAACCCGCCGACCTGGAAGCACTGCTAGCCAAGCGTCTGGAAGCACCCTGGGGTGACGTACAGGCTTTCCGGCAGGAAAACGCAACAGCAGGTCTGCAAATAAACAATGATGACTTGACCGTCACTACCCGCTATTTTCAGGCCTCCGGCCTGATCGCGGTAGACCGCGGCCAGCTAAAATTTCGCAGCACCTTTGTGCGCACCAGCGGTGGACAAACCCGCCTGATTGCCCATAATCGCGACACAAATTAACACCGCCTGGCGGCTAATCGGTAAATTAGAGGCATGGATGATCAACTTATAATATATCTCGCCCCCGGCGAGTGGGTTTACTGGTGCCCGCAAGGCAGTACCCAATACAAGCATGGGCACCTGGTAGAGGCCATCGAGGATGCAGCCAGTTGCGAAATCATCGTTGTGCTGCCGGGCGAGTCCGTGCTTTTCACAGAAGTAGCCCTGCCGCCGATACGTCAGGCCTCGCGGCGCTTGCAGGCCACCCGTTATGCACTCGAAGAGCAGGTCGCAAGTCCGGTAGACAAGCTGCATTTCAGCTTGTCGCCACGTCAGCCGGACGGCGCCACCCCGGTTGCGGTCATTGATGACCAGACGCTGAACGACACTCTGGCTGACTTTGGCCCGCATCGCAGCCAGATTATTGCGGTAGTGGTTGACGTCCTGTGTCTGCCCGACCCCGGCGCGGACCCGGACAACGCCAGCTGTAGCGTACGCATGCTGGAGGACCGCGCCCTGGTAAGACGCAGTCGATACCATGGTTTCGCGTGCGAACTGAACCTGCTGGATATGCTCTTGTCTGTCTCGGGGCTGAATGAAGCACAGATTAATGTCGCATCGGAAGATAACCCTCTGCAGCAGGCTACGCTGGAAAATCTGGCGCACCGTGGTCATGTTATCGCGCGCGAGCCCGACGCCAGTGCCTACGACTGGCTGGCGGATGTTACCGCGCAATCCGGGGTCAATCTGCTGCAGGCCGCGTATGCGCCCAACAGCGCCATGGACAATGCCTGGGCACCCCTGCGTGCTACCGCAGTGCTGGCCGGCGTCTGGCTGGTACTGGCACTGGCGACCCAGACATTCAAATACTTCCAGCTTAGCGAACAGGCCAGTCAATTGGATCAGCAGGCCGAAGCCACGTTCCGCAAAGCCTTCCCACAGGTGCAAACGATTAACGATATGCGCGTGCAGGCGGAGCAGAACATACGCGAACTCCGTGGCAGCGGCGGCACCAGCGGCATATTTCCCTTGCTGGGCGCCACCGCTATCGCTACCAATGAGGCGCAAGGTCTGGAAGTGCAATCCCTGCAATTTCGGGACGGCGCATTAAGTTTAAGCCTACGCGGCAAGGATATTCAGGCGCTGGAAGGTTTGCGCAGCAGCTTCGGAAAACAGCCGAATGCCGAATTACAGGTCGAAAGTGCAGACGCCGCCAGTGAAGGCGTGCAAATCCGAGCACGCGTAACCGGAGCCGGCGCATGAAGGAGTGGTTTAATTCGCTAGTACCGCGCGAACGCATGCTGGTGCTGGCTGCTGGCGCGATTTCTATGGCCGTGCTGTTTTTTCTGCTGGTCTGGGAGCCGCTGGTTACGGCCAATGACAACCTTGAGCAGCGGGTTATCTCAGCGCAGGAATTAAATAACTGGATGGCCGGCATTCAGCAGGAAGCCACGGACCTGCGTAGTAGCGGCCGCCGCAATGCAATCAAGGGCCGAAACCAGTCACTGCTGTCCCTGGTTGACAAAACCAGCCGCACTTCGGGTCTGGGTGAAGCCGTTACACGCATCCAGCCGGAAGGCGAGGATCAGGCCCAGGTCACCCTCGAGGAGGCGGGTTTCAACGAGATGCTTTTCTGGTTAAGCCAACTCGAACAGGACTACGGCATACGCGCTACCGCCCTGACCCTCACCCGTGGTGAAAAAGCCGGTGTGGTACAGGTGCGGATGACATTAACCCGCGCAAACAGCTAAGCGTTACAAATGAATTTGAAATTATTGATACCCGTCGGGCTGCTGGCCCTGTGCATTGGTCTGGTTATTCATCTGCCGGCACCGGTAGCTTCAGGCTGGGTAGAGACCCAAATTCCCGGATTACGCTTAACCGGCGTATCCGGAGACGTTTTCACTGGCCGGGCGCAGTATGTGGGCATCAATGACATCACGCTGGAAGATGTCCGCTGGCAGTTTTCCCCTATGGGCCTGTTACTGGGGCGCGCCGACATTAACCTGAAAATGAGTACCGACACCGGCAGCGTCAGCGCCGATGTAAGCCACAGCGTACTCGGGAATACCCGTTTGCAGAATGTGAACGGCAACGCCTCCTTAAGCTGGCTCGGCGGTTTGGCCGGCTACCGCTTTGTGCCTATGGACGGCTTGCTCAACCTGCAGGATGTAAGTGCCGATATCGAAGCACAGAATTTACTGCATGCCAAAGGCCAGGCCGTTATCAACAACGCCAACTGGTTGTTGTTCAAACCGCCGATCACTTTTGGCAGCTTCAAGGCAGCTCTGGGTTCCAAGGGCGAAGTCAACAGTCTGGAAGTGATCGACAGCGATGGCCCCCTGCAGGTACAGGGGGGTGTCCGCATGGGTGCGAACCGTGGTTACGTGGTGGATATCCGTATGCGCGCCCGTGCCGGTGCCGATCAGCGGCTGAAGAAAATACTGGACCAGCTCGGCAAGGCCGATACCGAAGGCTGGTATAAAATAGACGAACGCGGACGATTGTAACGCCCCTGTAATACTCAGCTTCCGTTTCCGGTCTGTGTTTGTTCGATACTTGAATTTTTACTCATATCAACGCCGGTTCAATCATCAAAATTCATCTCCAAACCAGGGAGCAGCCATGCTGCATCGCCTCAGACTATTACCGATTTTCGCACTCATAGGCTTGCTTGCTGCTGGCTGCGGCCAGACGGGCTCATCAGACGCCGGCAGCAATACATCGAGTAATGCGTCGCCCGACGCATTAACCGGCAAGCTCTCGCTTACGGGTTCGAGCACCGTGGCGCCCCTGGTGGCTGAAATCGCCAAACGCTTTGAAAGTGACCATCCCGAAGTGCGCATTGATGTGCAAACTGGTGGCTCCTCGCGCGGCGTTGCCGATGCCGGGCGCGGCACCGCAGATATCGGCATGGCCTCGCGCGCACTCAAAGCATCAGAAAGCGGTCTGCAAAGTTTCACCATCGCCCGTGACGGCATTTGCGTTATCTTGAATAGCGACAACCCTGTCAAGGAACTTACCGAGGCGCAGGTGGTGGATATTTATACCGGCAAGATCAGCAACTGGAACCAGGTTGGCGGTAACAACGCGCCCATTACCGTAGTCAACAAGGCCCAGGGGCGTTCGACCCTGGAATTGTTTCTTGAATATTTCGAGCTCGAAGCCGAACAGGTTGCTGCGGACGTAGTTATCGGCGATAACGAACAAGGTATTAAAACCGTTTCCGGGAATAGCAACGCTATCGGCTATGTATCCGTCGGCGCCGCGGAGTACAACGCAGAGAGCGGTGTACCCATCAAACTGTTACCACTTAACGGCGTGGCCGCAAATATAGAAACGGTTGCCGATGGCAGTTTCCCGTTGAACCGCCCCTTGAACCTGCTGACAAACGCGCCGCCCGAGGGCCTGAAAAAAGCCTTCATCAATTATGCAAAGTCGCCAAAAGTACATGATCTGGTCCGGGATCTTTACTTTGTCCCCGTTAAATAAGGACGCCATCCTGCTCTGGACGTTGCGCTGCTTCGCGGCGCTATCCGGCATCATCGTATTACTGATACTGCTGTTTCTGGCGCGTGAATCGCTACCCGCCCTGCGAGATATCGGGCTGTTGCGCTTTGCCAATGACACCTCCTGGCACCCCAGCGAAGTTGCGGCAGAAGGCCAATTCAACCTCTTGCCCATGCTCTGGGGCACCCTGTTTACTACCCTGGGTGCGGTATTGCTGGCCACACCGTTGGGGCTGCTTTCAGCATTATTCTGCCGCTTCTATGCGCCGCCGAAACTCAGTGTTATCTATCGCCGGATTATGGAATTGCTGGCGGGGATTCCGTCCGTAGTTTATGGCTTCTGGGGACTGGTTGTGCTGGTCCCGCTGATCGCCCAACTGGCGCCCCCAGGGGCCAGCCTGTTGGCGGGCATTCTGATTCTGACCATCATGATTGTACCCACCGTGGCCCTGTTCGCCGATGCCGCAATCGCCAACGTGCCCCAGGCTTATCTGAATGGCGCGGCCGCGCTCGCCTTATCCCGATGGGGCACGCTCTGGGGTGTGATTTTACCGGCCGCGCGTAACGGCATTTACACCGGCGTAATTCTGGCCACCGGCCGTGCCATCGGCGAAACCATGGCGCTGCTCATGGTCTGCGGCAACGTGGTTCAGGTGCCCGACAGTTTCTTCGCCCCCATGCGTACGCTAACCGCCAATATTGCGCTGGAAATGGCCTATGCACTGGGGGATCATCGCGGCGCGCTATTTGTCAGCGGGCTGCTGCTCATGGCCATGGTGTTGCTGTTGGTTGCAGTAGCTGATCGGCTGGATACGGGGAATGTGCATGGCTGAAGCGGCGTCTGCATTAAATTTAGGCAATAGACGGTTAGCCGTTCGCGGACACTATGCGGACCGCATAGCCAGCCTGTTGGTGTGGATAACGGCATGTGCGATCACAGCCGTATTCTGCTGGATACTGGGGGATTTGCTGTGGAACGGTCTAAGCCGCATTTCCTGGTCTTTTCTGATAGATGAACCGCTGCGTTCAGGACGTGATGGCGGCATTTTTCCTGTGATTGTCGCCACCTTGATGATCGTCGGCATCTGCCTGGTCGTGGTCATTCCGCTGAGCTTGGGGGCGGCGATCATGTTGTCTGAATACACCCGCTCAGACCGCTGGTTCAGCCGCAGCATCCGACGCAGTCTGGATGTGCTGGCCGGGGTGCCGTCTATCGTATTCGGGTTATTTGGCAATGCTTTCTTCTGTATTTATCTAGGGCTGGGCTATTCCATACTCGCCGGCGGGCTCACCCTGGCCTGTATGGTGTTGCCCATTCTGATTCGGGCCACCGAGGAAGGTTTTCGCGGCGTGCCGGATGAATATCGCCAGGCCGGAGCCGCGCTGGGAATGTCGCGCACCGGCACACTTGCACATATATTGTTGCCGTTGGCAGTACCGGGATTAGTCGTCGGCCTGGTGCTTGGCATCGGCCGCGCCATGGCGGAAACCGCCGCCCTGCTGTTTACCAGCGGTTATGTGGCGCGCATGCCGGAAAGCCTGCTAGATTCTGGCCGGAGCCTGTCCATACATATATTTGACCTGTCCATGAACATCCCCGGCGGCACGGGTAATGCCTATGCCTCGGCTTTAATTCTTATTTCCCTGTTGTTGCTCATCAACCTGGCGGCCTCGTGGCTATCATGGCGCTGGTTGCAACGCACACTGCTTTACTAAAACACGCTTATGAGCAAAATTGCAGCCCATATAATTCACGAACAGCCACAGCAGCAACCAGTGCTGGAAGACGCCATACGCGTGGAAGGCCTATGCGTCTGTTACGGCAGCAAACGTGCGTTTCACGACATCAGCTTCGTCGCGCAGCGCGGCCAGATTACCGCGTTGATCGGCCCCTCCGGTTGCGGCAAAACCAGCCTGTTGCAGTGCATGAACCGCCTGACCGATCTCGTCCCCGGATGTCATGTGAGCGGGCGTGTACTGGTTGATGATATCGATGCCTACGCACCGCAAGTCGATATGATCGCCCTGCGCCGCCACGTCGGCATGCTATTCCAGAAACCCAACCCCTTTCCGCTATCCATCCGCCGCA
>JBDNIO010000044.1:0-6182 GCA_041688215.1 Salinisphaeraceae bacterium
ATCAGCTCGGAATAGCCCCGCACGAAATTGGATTGCACGTACTTGGGGTCGTCGATGGTTTCAATCTTGTCGAAACGCTTCAGTAATTCTTCCCAGAGTATGCGCAGTTGTAATTCAGCCAGACGGTTACCCATACAGCGATGAATGCCGAAGCCGAAGGAGAGATGACTTCGGGCTCTTTCACGATCGATTATTAACTGGTCTGGCTGTTCGATTGCTCGCTCGTCGCGATTGCCCGAGGCATACCACATAACGATTTTGTCGCCTTTTTTTATGGTTTGTCCGTTGAGTTCGACATCCTCATTTGCTACTCGACGCATGTACGCCAGCGGCGTTTGCCAGCGAATAATTTCGGACACCATGTTGGGGATCAGGTCCGGATTTTTCTTGAGTTTTGTAAACTCATCCGGGAACAGATTCAGGGCGTAAACGCCGCCGGTCATGGAGTTTCGCGTTGTGTCGTTGCCGCCGACGATCAACAGCGCCAGATTGCCTAAAAATTCCATTGGCCGGTCGAGCATGTTCTCTGTTTTTTCATTGGCGAGCATCAGACTGATCAAGTCGAAGCCCATTTCTTCACCCGCTGCCTTTTTTGCCTCCTTGTCACGCCAGAGCAAGGAGAATTGCTTGGCCATATCGGCTACAGCGACAAAGGTTTCATCCATATCCGCCGCCCCGCCGGTGGTTTCTGGACTGCCCGCTGCCAAATCTGACCAGTACACCAGTTTATGGCGTTTCTCATAAGGGAAGTCCAGCAGAGTAGCGAGCATTCTTGCTGTTAATTCAATTGAAACCAACTGCACCCAGTCAAACGTTACATTAACGGGCAGACTATCCAGAACCTCTTCAGTACGACTGCGAATGAGGCTTTCCATTTCCTTCAGGTTTTTCGGCGCCACAACAGCTTGCACGGATTGTCTTTGCACATCGTGCTTGGGTGGGTCCATGGCGATGAACATTTCCACGGCGAGCCCTTCAGGCCGGTCGCCGAGCGAAATGATCGGCTCTGAAGAGAATAGATCGTGGTGCTGGTCCACATACTGGATATCCTTGTACCGCATGATCGACCAGAATGGGCCAAAAGCGCTGTTTTTCTGATAGTGCACCGGACATTCGTCGCGCAGCCGTTTGTAATAGGACTGCCAACGATTTTGCCGATATAGAAACGGATTGCTCAGGTCGATATCTTCAATCGCGAGCGTCGACACATCCGGGATTGGCGCCTCTGTAAATTCGGGGGCGGGTGTGCCTTTGAATATTCTTCTTTTGGCTTTCAGGAATATATGAACACCGTTGATTTGCAGGTTTATGGGGACTATCGAGGATGCTTTCGCGACAACTGAATCTACAATATTCATATCATCTCCAGATTGTTTGAAAATTTTCAGCGGCTTACGCATGAAGACGAGTAACCGAACCTAGTTGCCAGGATTTACATTTGAAACTCGGGCATTTGGACAACCATTCCGTGCATGGCATCCGCGGTTTCGATCTGGCAAGACAAGCGAGATGTGTCGGCCTTTTCCGGCGTCAGCTCCAACATCTGTTTTTCCTCCTCAGTAGCGGCACCGCCAGTCGTACTTATCCACTCACTGGCGACTATCACATGGCAGGTTCCGCAGGCGCAGGAACCACCGCAATCCGCATCAATACCTGGTACGCCGTTGTCCACGGCTGTTTGCATCAGGGATTTTCCTTCTTCGATATCAACGGCATGTCGTGTGCCGTCATGCTCCACGAAGGTAATACTGCCCATACGTCCATCTCCGCAACAGGGTTTATTAAAGCGTTACACGAAAGCGTTATATCGCTTGTGTAAAAGATTGGAAATTTAATCGTCAAGGTAATACCTTGCGCCTGTTGCCGACAGGTCATTTCTTGACGTCGCGGGGTCATTAAAAGACACTGAAGCTGCAACAAACGCGCTCCAAGGCGCTACGTTTCTGGTTCTTATTGCAAAAATGTTCGGGGCAAGCTCGTGACCTACCACACTGGCGTGACAGAATCGATTGCTTCAGATGTGGCCTGCATTCCATCAAACTATTCGCGCCTGATCGCCCGAGTGCTGGAGTTGCAAGTCCGCGAGCTGCCCGCGTTGCTGGAGTTGACCCAGCTCACTACCGACCAGTTCATGCAGGAAGACACCCTCCTGACTTCCCGGCAGCAAGTTCAAATACTGCGCAACGGCTTGCGGTTATCCAACGACGAGGCCTTTGGCTTACGTCTGGGGCAACGGCTGACGCCATCGACCCATGGTGCTGTAGGATTTCTAGCCAATAGCAGCCCCAACCTGTTAATGGCCCTGAAAGCATTTCAAACATTCCTGCCGACGCGCATGAATTTTGCCCGGATAGAATTGAACAGAACGCAAGACTGGTTGGAATGTTACGCGTACTTTGATTTCGAGCTGAGCAGGGAAATCCACCGCGCCCTGTCCGAGACCGTCGCCGTTGTATTTTTTGAGTGCGCCGAATTTATCGTGGGGCGGCCGCTGACTGAGATAACAACGAGCTTCAGCCACGACAGACCCGCTTACAGCCCACGCTATTGGGATTACCTTCCTGGCCAATTTGAGTTTTCCGCGCCACAACTGATGGTAAAAATTCCGATGCACTTATGTCATATTCCCAACGCATCAGCCAATCATGAGAACTATTTGCTCGCAATGCGCCAATGCGAAACCATGCTGGCGCAATTGCTTTCGAACAACCGCAGCAGCAAGTACCAGATACAGAAAATGATGTTATCGCACCCTCCAGGCGCGTTAACCGAGCAGGAAGCCGCCGCCGCATTGTTCATCAGCAAGCGCACATTGGCTCGCAGGCTCCAGAAAGAGGGCACCGGTTTTCGTCAGATCAGAGACGATATCCTGTCCCAACAAGCAAGTGATTGCCTAAGCGAAAGCCAAATGTCAGTCGATGCGATTGCAGCCTTGCTCAACTACCACGACAGCGCCAATTTTCGACGTGCGTTCAAGCGCTGGTTTCAGTTATCCCCTGACCAATACCGGCAGCAAGTGAGTGGCGAGCATCGGTGATCCAGAAATTGAATAGGTGAATCGGGGACGTTACCTTTTATTCCTTCCCAATGGGTAGCGTGCCCCCTTCCCCACGGTCTGCGCGGCTCAGATTAGCGCGCCAATCTCCGCACACGAATGTTCTTGCCCTTGATCTTGCCATTGCGCAAGAATTTAAATGCCCTATCAAAATCGTTATTTGCGATGGCCACATACGCGCGGGTAGGAAAGAGATCAATCTTGCCGATGCTGGAGGTGTGCAATCCCGCATCGCCAGTGAGTGCACCGAGTATATCGCCCGGCCGTAACTTGTCTCTGCGGCCTGCATCAATCCCCAGGGTTTGCATCGCGGGTTCGGGAAGTGCGACCGCCCTGCATGGGGGCAGATCAGCCCATTGCGCGCGTTCGCCAGTGGTTTCCTCAATCTTTGGTACGCGTGCCATTTCGCGCGGCGCAACCAGCGTAAGCGCCTCGCCGCTGGCCCCGGCCCGGCCGGTGCGGCCAATTCGGTGCACGTAAACATCCGCATCGCCCGGCAACTCGAAGCCGATGACCAATGGCAGGTCTTTAATATCGAGCCCACGCGCAGCCACATCCGTCGCCACCAGGATGCGGTAACTGCCATTGGCAAACTGCAACAGCGTCTCGTTGCGCTCGTGCTGCTCCATGTCTCCATGCAAGGTAAGCGTGGGGATACCTTGTGCGCCAAGCGCCGCGCCCAGTTCGCGCGTGTCGTTTTTGGTATTGCAGAATATCAGGCAACTTTCGGGTTGGCGGTGTAGCAGCAGGCTTTCGATGGCCGCCGTTTTCTCGCTGCTTTCCACGGAAAAAAACAATTGCGTAATGGACGGCTGACTGCTTGGGCTTTCGACCGTAACTACCAATGGGTCACGCTGAAAACGGCGACTCAAGCTACCAATACGCGGAGGATACGTAGCTGAAAATAGCCAAGTATTCCGGGCGCCAGGCGCATGGCTCAAGATATCCTCCACTACTTCCAGAAAGCCCATATCCAGCATACGGTCTGCCTCGTCCAGCACCACGGCGGTCAGCTTGTCGAGACACAAGGCCTTGCGATCGACCAGGTCCTTGATGCGCCCGGGCGTACCCACTGCAATATGCGGCTCATGCGTCAGTGATGCCAACTGCGGCCGGAGTGATACGCCCCCGCACAGGCTCAATACCTTTACGTTGGGTACAAAGCGGGCAAGGGCACGAATCTCCTTGCTGACCTGATCCGCCAGCTCCCGCGTGGGGCACAACACCAGCGCGCGCAGGCCAATCTCCTCTGGCGCGAGCCCCGCCAGCAGCGCCAACGAAAACGCCGCCGTCTTGCCGCTACCCGTACGCGCTTGCGCACGAACATCCAGACCTGCCAGCATCGTCGGTAAGGCCGCCGCCTGAATCGGCGTCATTTGTCGGTATTCAAGGGCGTCGACCGCTTGGAGTAAGGCGGCGGGCAGTGGTAGATCGGAGAATTTTTTCATCAGCCATTATCGCTTATATGATGGCCGCAGCGCGCCTGTATGCTGCAACTCGTAGTGAGGCCGCGTACGGGATACCTTGGTGGTGTTCTGGGATTCAACCACTGCTATAAGCTAGTGCGCCTACGGGCCAATTTCCGGGTCAGGTTGGACTATCCCGATTCGTGTTCATTCTGGCATTGCTATTACTTCTAAGGGCCAAAAACATATAGAGTGCTTGCGGACGTTGAAAAACAGCATTCTACCCCGACCTAATTATTTCGCCGATTCACCGAACACTATGAAAACACCCAAAGCGTTGCTTCCCCTGCTTGATGATGGCGTTATAGATACGGTTGTCAGCCGGCTTCAGAGCGGCAAGGAAGCTACTGTTTACATTGTCACCAGCGGCTCCAAAACCCGCTGTGCCAAGGTTTACAAACACGCGCAGCAACGCAGTTTCCATAAAGCTGCAGAATATACCGAGGGGCGCAAGGCCCGGGGTAGTCGTAATGCGCGTGCTGCTGGCAAGCATACTCAATACGGCCGCAAGGTCCAGGAATCGGAGTGGAAAAACGCTGAGGTTAATGCCTTGTACAAATTGTACGGGGCGGATGTTCGTGTCCCGAAACCATTTGGAGTTTTCGACGGCGTACTGCTGATGGAACTCGTACTCGATGCCAATGGGTGTCCCGCACCCAGGCTTGGCGAAGTCGAAATGACTACCACGCAAGCGGTTGAATGGCATGCGTTTATGATCCGGCAAATCGTCTGCATGCTCTGTACTGGCCTAATTCATGGAGATTTATCAGAATATAACGTGCTGATTGGTCCGGAGGGCCCGGTTATTATAGATTTACCACAGGCAGTGGACGCGGCCGGCAATAACAATGCCTTCCGCATGCTCGCTCGCGATGTAAACAACCTGCGCGTTACGTTCAGCCGGGTAGCGCCAGAGTTACTGGAAACAGAATATGCACTCGAGATATGGGGGCTGTACGAGGCGGCGGAACTCACCCCGGAAACACCGCTAACCGGAATATATAAGCGTGACGAGACGGTGGCCGACGTGGGCGCTGTTCTGGACCAGATTGAAGAAGCTCGGCGCGAAGCCGAAGCTCGACAACGTGGGCGCGAGCAAGCGCAGGAAGATTTCGGTCTTTCATGATGCGGGTTACCGCCACTTAGGCTCATACCTAATAGGCGTTTGCGGTTGTATAAGCAGTGGTTGGGAACCAGAAGAATAGCCCACCGCCAGGCTCTTACAAAAAAACCCTGCCCGAATAGACAGGGGTTTTCTTTTGTAAGAGCCGGCGAAAACCGAGGTCCGACACGGATGCTACCCGAATCCAGCAATCCGATTGTGGAGTGGACTAAGCTCAATGTGGCAATGCAAGACCTGCCCCTATGTTTTCCCTGTGCCACGCCTCTCGCCATGCTAATCTGGTACAAAGAACCGATTGATCTGAGCGATATCAAAACTTGACGGCCTAAAAGAAGAACTGGCTTACCTCAAGTTGTGGCTCGGGATAATGGTTGTAACCGGCGTTAGTTTAATCGCCTGGCTCTTGACGAATATCCGGTCCGCTTGGTGGTTATTGCTTGTAAGCGGTTTTGTTGGCTTGTTCCGTGCCTATCCGGTTCATTGCCAAATGGATGGAGCGATGCTAAATTGGTCCAATGGACGCACGCGGCTTCCCGAC
>JBDNIO010000045.1:0-5245 GCA_041688215.1 Salinisphaeraceae bacterium
ATCGCCAGCACGCGCGCCTGAAAGGGCGTCGCCGCTATGCGCTCAATATCAAGCTGTGCTGCCATCTTCCAGGCCTTTAGGCTCGACAGTGATTAGGCGCTCATACTGTTTTGCGCTCATACTGCCAGGCAAGTTGATCGTTACGCTTGAGCGTGTAGCGTCGCCAGTGCCGCCTTGCTCGCGTAAGCCATGGCGTGCGCCGAGCATGAAGCGTGCGGCCTGCACATCGCCTTCCATAGCCCTATCAAACAGCTTGCCGACAATGGCGTCGCGCTCAATCGCCAGCGCTTCGGCCCATAGCGCCCCGGCGTCCGCGTCTTCGGCCAGTATCCGTCGCCATGCACGAAAGCCCATGCCCAGCGCTCGGCATATCTTGGTTTCGGCCAGCGCGTTGTCTTCGGCGGCCGCAAGTATGTATTCGCGTGCGCCCGGTGGTAAGTATTTTCTAGGCCTTGGCATGGTTTATTTCCTCATTACTGGTTACATAATGCTTACATAAATTATTAAACTAGCTTTGTTCGAAATTAGTTATCTGTTTATAAACATTATTATACACCTTATTAACTGGATTATATATCCTATATTTTTATGGTTTTAGTCCTTTAGCAGTCTGCCAGGATTCAGGCTCAGTGCAGGCACATGCGTTTGTGTGTCCCTTTTCCCCACCAAAGTGACGGTAGTGACTGTTCTCTCTATATAGGACGCATCCCGCGTATGCGCCTGATAAGGGTGAAACAATCACAACCGTCACTCTCCCCATTTTGCGGTGCCATAATTCTTTGCTCCGCCTTGCTTTAGCGCATAACCAAGTAACCCGCGTCCGGTATTGCGCCTGGGTAACGGTAGACCGCGCTCGGTTAGCGCCCGGGTTAGTGCGTGCTGGGTCCAGGGTGATCGCATACCGCGTGCGTCGCACCATTCCCGGAAAGCATCGTATAACTCCCTTGTACTGATAAATCCGTCTGGTGCTCCTTGTAGGCGTTCGGTTATGAACTCGCCTAGCAGGTCTTCGGATTCCAGATACTCGGCGCTGGCAGCCTCTACAGATTCAGGTGCGCATAAGCCCTGCTCTTGCCACTGCAACGCGCCCTCTATTGCCCATTGAAGTATGGCGGGCCATTCAGCGCGCAGCTTGTCCGCAAGGTCTGGGTCGCGTTCCTGGGCCGGTATCACTTCGGCAAAAGGTATGAGCAAAACACGCGCGCGTGTTGCCTCGTCTATACCTCGAAAGCTGGGCAAGTGATTACCCGCAATCATCAATGTGAATTGCGGATCGTAGGTAAAAAAGTCTTGCCGCATTCGGCGTGCTGTAATCGGGTCGCCGCCGGTCATGGATTTAATGCGAGCCTCATTCCAGGCCTTGCCCGGTGGTAGCTCGCTTGCTGTGACCAATCGCGCTCCAGCTAAACTAGCGAGGTCTGTCGGGTGCTGGTCTGCGCCGGAATCCAAAAAAGTGGCCGATGCCGCTACCGTGGAATAGTCGCCTAGGATTCCGGCCAGGGTGTTGAAAAATACGCCTTTACCGTTGCGCCCTGTCCCAAACGCAAACAGTAATTTGTGCTCCGTGGTTTGGCCGGTGAGCGCGTATCCGGCCGCCCGTTGGAGGAACGGCAAAAGCTCCGGGGTTGATCTGAATATCCGCTCTAAAAACTCCCGCCATCGGGGTGCATCCTTGTCAGCAGGGGCGACAGACGCTTGCCGGGTTATATAGTCCGCTCGCCTCGCTTCGCGTATCTTTCCCGTGCGTAAATCTACTGTGCCGCCTGGTGTACCTAGCAACCATGGATCGGCGTCCCATTGTCCGGCCGTAGCCGTTACTTCTGGATTAGACCTAACCATGCGCTCCACTGCCGCGCGCATCGAATCGGACCTTAACTCACGCGCTAGCTTTGGTTCCGGCACTGTGGCGGCAACGTCTCGCAAAAACCCGCGAATAGCCGTCATGTGCTCCAATTGCTCGGCAACCTTCCAGCGAGCGCCGTTCCAGAATAACCAGCTATGCCAGGATTCAACATAAAGCGCATCGCCTTTGAATCTCTGCGCCGATACCCGATTAGCTAGGGCGTCGTGGCTTAGGTCGTTGTTGCTGTCGAGCTTAGCGGCCGTGTCATCAAGCCGGGATTGCTCGCGGTTTATTTCAGTGACAGTACTCATCGCGCCACCTCGACCGCTCGACGTATCCGCTGCGCGGCCGTGTCCAGACGTTTGCGATCAATATCGGGTAACACTTGCCCGCGTGCCATATCAGATGCGCATATCTGCACTAGCGTTAATTCGCGCCCAACAACACGCAGAATATCGCGGTAATTCCAGCGTGCGCCTGGTGCGGTGCGCCGAGCATGTTGCGGACGGTCATCGGGATATAAGTCGGCCAGACTTAAACCTATAGACGCCAGCACGTCGGCTGCGCCACATCCTGCAAAGCAATGCAGCAAAATGCGGCCGTCGCTTAGCTCGCGTATTGCCAGGGACGGGCTTTTGTCTTCATGCCCAGGGCATCTAGCAAGCCACTGGTCTGCGCTGGTTTCTTTTGGCTGGTCCAGGCGCGCTAGTAGCGTTTCAATCGGTCTGGCGCTAGAATAGACGTGTTGATTAGTGCTTTGGTTAATCGCCCGGTTGGTTGGCGCCGCCGGGCTTTTTATTGCGCTATTCATTCGCGCACCTCGCATCCGCTTGCCAGCGTGCCCGCTGATATGCAATACCCAGCTTGAGCGCGTCTTGCGGCTCCATACCGGCCACTAACTCGGCATCAAGTACCGCGTCATAAACGTGGGCGCTACGGACCCACTCATCGCCAGCCAGGTGGAATTGTAGGCGGTGGTCGTCCAGCTCCAGGCCGATAAATAGCACGCGCGGTTCCGCGTTTGGTTCGCGCCGGTTGGCGTTGCCGTTCCGGTGAAACTCGAAGGGAAGTAATTCGGGGTGGCTCATGCCGCCGCCCCTTGCGAAGTGTTTTCGCGCCGGTTGGCTTCTTTGAACGCGTCAATATCCGGGTCGTAATAAACGACACGGCTGCCGAACTTGTGATAGGTCGGGCCACCGCCTCGCTTGCGCCACGCCTGCATGCAGTGAGTAGTTACTCCAAGCGCGCTAGCTGCAAACTTTTCGTCTCTGGCAGGTTGCATTGTTATTGCTCCGTAATGGTTGGTACACGGCGCAATAATGCAATCTAATTTCTCTATTCCTGATTTGGTAAGTAAATGCTTTCTGAATTATTAGCGAACAGCCTTTAGCCACTGGTACAGTTTTGTCACGCTTATTCCGAGCAAGTCAGCCACACATTTTTTTGCTTCTTTGTCCGGCGTGGTGCGCTTCCGATTTTTGTATTTAGTGCGGCGATTTGCGGCTTCCATTCTTTTACGAAAGTCGGGATGCACGTCCTCGTCATCCAACAGTGACGTGTCCGCTATATATTGGCTGAAAACTTTAACCATGAATGCGGCTGTCTCGGCAACACTGGCATCTGAAGCCCGAACTAATCCGTCGCCAGACCATTTAGTTGGCCTATGTGCCTTAAGCGATTTCCCGCTCCCTTCAATTATGTTCGCTAGAATCAGATACCCCTCAAGCGTTACTGGTTCGCCTTCGCGCAATAATTTCACGACTTCCGGCTTTTGTAGTTCCCCGCGCTGGTACTTGCTCATTAGCGCGCCCCATTTTCCTTTATGCCCCAGATCCTCCAATTCCATTAGGCGCGCTCCCTCATCTGCACCACGTTGTCAGCTTCCGCAATCTGGCGTTGCTCCTCGACCCACTCACCAATCGCATTAGCCTCCGGTAGTAGGTAACGGACGTCTTCCAGGTCGGTATAATTCGCCAGCGTAACGTCGCTGTTTTGGCGATGATTCATAAGCGCCTTAGTGCGCCACAGTTCGACGTTGCACTTACCCGCCACTGCACGGAATGTTCGCCGCAAGTCGTGCGCGGTGACTCTAATTCCGGTTTCGTCGGCTAGCTTCCCCAACGTCGCCCGGGCATCCTTTAGGTGCCCGTCGCCTGAGCGCGCAGAGAACACATAAACGCCGCCTTGGTTGTCCGACACAATCCGAATCGCCGCCTCAGATAGCGGAAGCGTAACGTCGCTGCGGTTTTTAGTGTCGTACAGCTTGATGCTGCCGTCTTCTATATCAACTTGATCCCATCGCAGGCTGCGAGCCTCACCACTACGTAATCCGGTCAGTGTTATGAAAGCCACCAAGTCCGCCGCCGCTCGGCTCGACTTTGTTAATTGCGGGTCAACGCGCAATGCCTCGACGTGCGACCACCATTCGCCAATGCGTTCCAGGGGCACATAATTATTACGGGCCTTAATCTTGTTCCACATCCGGCTATCACTTAGGACGTTAACCGGATTGTCGGCAATAACCGGCTTATCGTCCGCAGTGCGGTATTGAGCGCGGGCGTAGTTAAGCAGTGCGCGTAGTTGCCTGAATGCCTGATTAGCCTGTGACGGTGTCCGGTCGCTAATCTTTCTGAATTTAGCGCTCACCATGTCGCGTGTGATTCCGGCCGCCGGTTTATCCGCCCACACCTTAAACGAAAAACCGACGTGATAACGAATCTCTTTGCGACTTCTCGGCTTTAGCTCGCGCCGGTCTTTTAGATAGCTCTCCATCACTTCGCGCAGAGTTACCGCAAGCACTATTTCGTGCTTTTGCTTGGCAATTACTTTTTCCTTTTCAGCGGCCGGGTCCAGGCCTTCGCTCATACGCCCTAATTCAGACTTTGCACGCTTGCGGGCTTGGTCTACCGTTAGCACGCCATGACGCCCCAGGGTTACGCGCCGCGTCTTGCCAGCAACTCGGGACTGCACAACATAGGACCGTGCGCCTTTGCTGGTTACACGAATTCCGAAGCCGGGTAAGTGTTCATCCCATAAAAACGCCGCTCCGGTGTCTGGTGTGCTTATTTTTTCGACAATTTTTTTAGTGAGCTTCATAGCATTGGACTCCTAATCCAGTTAATCCCGTGTAAGCACTATGTAAGCAGGTTGTTTACCACTGCTTACCAACGCATAGGATTAAATACTACTCTAACCGCATGATTTGTCTAGTTCCGTGTGCTTACTTATGGCTTCATACCACTCAGTACCGGCCTAATGAATCGGATTCAAAATCCGGTTCTGGCAACAGAGTGCGAGTTCGATTCTCGCCCCGGGCACCATTTAAAATCAATAATTTACGGATTTTCCCCGGCTGAAAAAATAAATTCAGCGGGCTTTCATCCCACATATATCCCAACTTTC
>JBDNIO010000260.1:0-2613 GCA_041688215.1 Salinisphaeraceae bacterium
ACGCTCCTCGCAATGACGGCGGGATTTGCGAAAACTGCCGAAGCCACGTCATTGCGAGCACCCCAGTCCGCCTATCGGACGGCCCCGAACCGAAATGAACGTGGGCAGCTACAGAGCAAGGTGGAAATCGTCTTTGCGAGGAGGCCGCAGGCCGACGCGGCAATCCAGGCTGAGCCTTACCTGCGGCACAATAGACTTGATGATGCCTGTACCCTGGATTGCCGCGCGCCCTGCGGGCGCTCGCAAAGACGCAGAGAGCAAAGCGTTTTTGCGAACCCCCGGTCCGCTCTGAATTTGAGCGAGTACGAAGTTCATTAAAAATCAGCAACTTAGATATTATGTTCATTAAGAGCGAGTGTAGCGAATTGAACGTAGTGAACCCCGCGCAGCGGGGCTGACGCGGCAATCCAGTGGCAAGCCCAGAACACTCCGCTGTCGGCAGCCCCTAGATTGCCGCGCTGCGCTCGCAATGACAGTTCTTCAGACTGATTGCCGCCTGAGGGTCGCTAATTCCCAAGCACGGGTGGCCACCAACCCCAGACCTACGCTCCAGCGTAGGAACAACCAGCAACTCGCGGCTCCGCGCCGGAGCATGGAAACCAGAGGGCAGGGCCGCGAGCACACACGGGCAAGACGAAAATGTTGCATTACAAGACCCGACCCCGCACGTGCGTGACCCCGCACGTGCACGAGCACACACGGGCAAGACGAAAATGTTGCATTACAAGACCTGACCCCGAACGTGTTGTTACAAGACCTGACCCCGAACGTGTTGCACACGGGCAAGACGAAAATGTTGCATTACAAGACCTGACCCCGAACGTGTGACCCCGAACGTGTTGCAAGACCTGACCCCGAACGTGTTGCGATGGCGGGGCTTGCAATTCAAGAGGGTATCTGACCCAGAACGTGCGCCATCGATGTTTTTTGCGTCGTGATTCGGCTGTTGTTGCTCCGGTCCGGCTGGTGTTTCGCGCTGCAACGCGGCAGGGTACGCCAACCATCCAAACCAATCGCGCAGCGAAGCTGCGGCTCCAACCGGTCAGAGTAATTGTCGTCGTATACATGTCGTTTGGTATCGCACACAGGCCGACCGTTCACAGATCGTGCGCCCATTACTCTACACTTTGTTATACTTTGTGTAACTTAGTGTGGACAAAATCCTATGCAGCCCATCTCGCAATTAGCACAAACATTGGAACATTTGGCCGACGATGAACATCACTTGTTCACCCTGGGGGATCTGTGGGGCGCGTTTCCGGAGCATACGTCCGGAGCTTTACGGGCGCTCGTCAGCCGGGCGGAAAAGAGGGGGTTGCTCCGGCGCGTCTGTCGCGGGATCTATCTATATCCCAAGGTCGACTATGCACGCGGCCTGATCCTGTACCACGCCGCTGCCCGGTTACGGGCGGGTGAATTCAATTACATCAGCCTGGAAACCGCGCTGAGCGATGCCGGTGTGATTTCCCAAGTACCCATAAACTGGATCACCCTGATGTCCTCCGGGCGCAGCCAGACCATCACATGCGGTAATTTCGGCACGATCGAATTCGTACATACCGAAAAAAAGGCAGCGAATCTCAGCGAGCAGCTTATCCATGACCCGCGTTGTCACCTCTGGCGTGCAACCGTTGCACTGGCCATCCGGGATATGAAAGCGGCCAAGCGGAATCTGGACTTGATTGACTGGGAGGCGGCGGATGAGCTTGTTTGATCGGCTGGTTGACCAGGCGTTAAAAAATCAGACCGGGTTTTCGCCGTTGCGGAGTGTGGTCGAAAAAGAGCTTCTGCATCACGACATCATCCGGGAGATGAGCGCATCGGGCCTGCTTGGCGAATTGACCTTTATCGGCGGCACCTGTTTGCGAGCCTGCTACGGCTCCAACCGGCTAAGCGAAGACCTGGATTTTACCGGCGGCGGAAATTTCAAGCGCGAAGCGTTAAGCGATCTGGGTGATACGCTAGTCGATAGGCTGCAAACCAAATACGGTCTGGACGTCAAGGTAAGCGAGCCGACCCGGGATACCCGCAAGGTAAATACCTGGAAACTCAAGGTGGTGACGCGGCCGCATCGCAAAGATTTGCCGGCGCAACGAATCAACATCGATATCTGCGCTATTCCAAGCTACGACAAACGACCAATGGTGTTGCGTAACCACTATGGCTTAGATATGGGAACCGCCGGCCTGATCGTCCAAGCGCAAAGCCGGGAAGAGATATTAGCGGACAAAATGATTGCTTTCGCACTCCGGCCGAACCGGCTAAAAAACAGGGATTTGTGGGACATCGGCTGGCTCAAGCAACAAAACATCGAGTTGCCACTGGAACTGATTCCCAGAAAAGTCGCAAACCACCAATACAGTAAAGACGAGTTCCTGGAACTGCTGGCCGAGCGCACACAAAACCTACAGCGCGACTCCGCCCTAAGGACGGCATTCGTCAGGGAAATAAAACGCTTCCTGCCCCCGCAAACCGTTGCCGACACAATCGAGAAAGAACCGTTCTGGGATTACCTCACCCAACTCGTGGCCACGGAGAGCGAAGCCGTAAAAAAAGCACTGGAGCATCCCGGCAACCCCCCGCCATTCCAAATGTAACCAACCCAGCTTCAAA
>JBDNIO010000261.1:0-4612 GCA_041688215.1 Salinisphaeraceae bacterium
CTCGACTCGGCCTTTGGCCTCGCGTTCGCACATCCTTGTGCGAAAATCCGCTGCCGTGGCACCGAAGTGTATCTATAAAAACCATGATCTATCCAGGACGGCGCGCATGATACCGGAAAATGAGTTATTTGACAGCCATTGGTTGATATTTTGTTGGATCCGGGACGTCTGCTTCGTTAAATCCTTGGCGTCTGAAACGGCAGGCATCGCAGTTACCACAGGCACGGCCCATGCTGTCTGCCTGATAGCAGGACACGGTTTGCGCGTAGTCCAGGCCTAACTCAATGCCACGGCGAATAATGTCTGCCTTGGATAAATCCATTAGCGGGGTGTGGATTTTGAACATTGTCGAGTCCTCCACCCCCGCGCGCGTTGCCAACTGCGCAAGACGTTCGAACTGCGCGATGAATTGTGGCCGGCAGTCCGGGTAACCGGAATAATCCACCGCGTTTACGCCAATAAATATGTCGCACGCGCCCAGCACTTCGGCCCAGCCGAGCGCGATCGAAAGAAAGGTTGTATTGCGTGCTGGCACATAGGTGACCGGGATACCCTGACCAGGCTCACTCGGGATGTTAATAGACGCATCCGTGAGCGCCGAGCCGCCGATGCCTTTCAGGTCAATGACAACGCGTTTATAGGCATGGGCGCCCAGGCTAGCGGCGAGCTTTTCCGAGGCGGCCAGCTCGGCGTTATGGCGTTGGCCGTAATCAACACTCAGGGCGTAGCATGTATAGCCTTCGCTGCGGGCAATGGCCAGACAGGTGGCCGAATCAAGCCCGCCCGAGAGCAGGACCACGGCGGGTTTGGACGCCGCATTATTCATCAATAGGCTTCATCAGTGCGCCTTATCGTCCGGGCTGATCGCCCCAGATCAGCTTGTGTAGCTGTACTTGCATGCGCACTGGGATTTTGGCATCCAGAATCCATTGTGCCAGGTCGGACAGTTCGATCTGGCCGTAACTGGGAGAAAACCAGACCGTGCAACGCTCGGTTAGTGCGTAGCGTTGCAGCATATCGCAAGCCCAGTCGAAATCTTCGCGGTGGCATAGAACAAACTTTATCTGATCATGCGGCGTGAGGAGTTCCAGGTTTTCCAGACGATTGCGCGCGACCTCACCGGAACCCGGTGTTTTCAGGTCCATTACGCGGGAGGCGCGGGGGTCGATCGGGCTGATATCCAGCGCGCCGCTGGTTTCCACGGATACCGCATAGCCGAGATCGCAAAGACCCTTTACCAGAATCGCACATGCAGGTTGCGCCAAGGGCTCGCCGCCGGTTACACAAACGTGGCGGGCGCCGAAAGTAGCTACGCGTGCATAGATTTCATCCAGGTTAAGCCGCTCACCACCACTGAAGGCGTATTCCGTATCGCAATACTGGCAACGCAGGGGGCACCCGGTCAGGCGGATGAAAACGCTTGGGAAACCGGCGGCCAACGCCTCGCCTTGCAGCGAGTAGAATATTTCCGTTATACGCAGGTCTTGCGCTTGGGGCCGGTTATTCGGAGTTTGCCTAGCGTCGCCCGGTTGTTTTTTTTGCCGCGCGGCGAGTTCAGCCATTTCCGCCTATGGCTTTGAGCCGTTTGCGTGCCAACTCGGCCGAATTGTCTTCAGGATACTGTTCGATAACCTTGATCAGCGTGGTGCGGGCGGCGGAGGTATCGCCCTGTTCATCCTGAATTACGCCAATTTTGTACATTGCGGCGCCGGCCTTGCTGCTGTCCGGGTAATCTTCAAGCACCTTGCGAAACGCCGTTGATGCCTGATCGTATTCGCGATCTACATAATGCGCTTCGCCCAGCCAGTACCAGGCATTGTCGCTGTAGGAACTGTCCGGGTAGTCTTTCACAAACTGCTTGAAGGCCTGACGCGACTCGCTGTATTTACCCGCTCTAAGCTGGGCAAATGCAGCGTTATAGGCCTCTTCCGCCGCTGCCTTGTCTACTGGAGCCCGAGATGAAGAACGGGATGAAGAACCCGCTGACGCATCAGAACCTGCGCTCTGACCCGAACTACCGCCGCTTTCCAGCGCGTTCAGGCGCTTGTCCAGATTTTGGTATAGCTCGCGCTGACCGCGCTCGTTCTGTTTGAGCTGATGTTTCAGCTCTTCAACGTCTCCGTTGAGTTTGCGCACTTCTTCCTGCAGAGCCTGAAGGTCCTGCAGCACGGAAAACAAGCCGCCTGCGGCTGCAGCGGCGCCATCCGTGGCGCCGCTGCCCGCAGAAAGTGCATTTACCTTGCGTTCCAGCTCGGCCAGTTTGTCGGCATCGGGCAACTTTGCCTCGATTGAGCGCAAACGCAATTCGGTGGCGGTATCGAGTGCCACACCCGTTCCCGGCAACCACAACCCGGCCAATGCCGACAAAACAAGTGCTGTTCGTAATCCACTCATAACCACAACCAATCAGACAGGTACAGTTACTGTTGTACGTAAATGAGTTCTACACGACGATTTTGTGAATAGGCCTGTTCGTTCGAGCCTAATTCCGCCGGGCGCTCTTCACCAAAGCTCAAGGTGCTTAACTGCTGACCGCCGGCCCCGGATAAAACCAGAACCTTTTGCACGGATTCAGCGCGTCTTTCGCCCAGCGCCACGTTGTACTCACGCGTGGCGCGCTCGTCGGTGTGGCCTTCGAGACGCAGATTCACATTGGGATGATTCGACAAGTAACGGGCATGCGCCTGCAAGGCGCGGTTGAACTGTCCCTGAATGCGGCTGCTGTCGTATTCAAACAGGATGACGCGGGTAGACAGCGGGTTGTTCGGGTCCAGGAACATGGCACGGTTTTCCTTGGCAATGCCAAGCAGGCCGCGGTCATTCAGACGTGGATCGACCGCTACGTCGCCGCCCTGGGTTGTGGTGCCGGTGGTTTGCGCCTGAACCGGCTCGTCTTCGGGTACAGGCTCGTTACCTGCGCATGCGGCCAGCAGCGCCAGGCCGGATCCCATTACCAGCACCCGCAGAAAGCGGGTATGGGTGGATGTTATTTGGTTAAACGTCGTCATGTCTTACTCCTTGTGGTGTTCATTGTTGTGTTGCTCATTTGAGCGGTTCCCCGTACTACATAGTTTACCGCAGATTGTTAATGGGTTGATGAAAAACACCATCCTTGGTGTTTTTCATCCACGTCACTCGAAAACGCGCCTTAAAATTAACGAGGTCGTGTTCCTCCATTTTCAAACACTTGCAGTGCTCACCCAGCATTATTCTAGGCTTGGCACATCCCTGTGCCAAGCGGGAGCTGCCGAAAACTGCGTTTTTTTCAGCAGCCCCTTAAAAGCCCACGGGTGACCATGCGGGTTCTCTGACTTCTCCGGATTGTTTTAGCTCTGTTCTCACTTTACCGTCCACCGAGACCGTCGCCAAGTCCGCGCCTCCCCTGCCCTGGCGCGCGTAAATTATAGCCTGACCATTGGGTGCAAAGCTCGGACTTTCATCCAGTGGGCCACGGCTCACAATGCGCACATTATTCGTGTCCAGATCCAAAACCGCAATACGGAAGCCGTTTCCGGTGTTCTGAACCATGGCCATCTGCTTGCCATCAGGCGCGTAGGACGCACGCTGGTTGCTCTCGCCGCTAAAGGTTAAACGCTCGGTCTGGCTGCCGTCGGAGCGCATACGGTAAATCTGGGGCTTGCCGCCGCGATCAGACGTGAATGCAATATATTTGCCATCCGGCGACCATACGGCCTCGGTGTCGATGGCCCCGCTTCGGGTCAGTTGCGTTAGGTCTTTACTAGCCAAATCATAGACATAGATATCCGGATTGCCGCGGAAAGACAGGGTCATGGCCAGCTTTGATCCATCCGGCGACCACGACGGCGCGCCATTGATGCCGGGGCGCGAAGATATGTCGGTGATCTTGCCAATGTTCAGATCATGCGTGCGCAAAATCGTGCGGCCCCGGTTTACATCGAAATAAACATAGGCCAGCTTGCTGCCATCCGCGGACCACGCGGGCGAGATAATAGGATCCCGCGAGGACACGATAGTCTGCGGATTATTGCCATCGAAATCCGCCACGTTCAGGCGATAGCGCGAACTGCCCTGGGTTCTTTGCGCGGTAACGTAGGCGATACGCGACAAAAAGTAACCCTTGACGCCGATGAACTGCTCATAAACCAGATTGGCGATGGTATGCGCGGCATCGCGCAACTCGTCGGCATCGGCAGTAATCTCGAAACCGTTCAGGGCCTTGCCTTTGTATACATCCGGAATCTGGAAGGCGATGCGATAACCCCCGCTGCCATTGGCCTTGATCGACCCCACCACCAGATTATCCACCTCTGAGGTGCGCCAGTTGGCGTAATTAATCACCTCGGCATTACTGGGCTGTGCCAGCATCTGATCGCGCGGCAGCGGTTTGAACAGGCCGGTGCCGCCCAGATCACTGGCGACCACCTCGGCAATATCCACCGGCAGGCTGGCCGATCCCTCGCTGCCAAACGGTACGATGGCAATGGGCAGCGCGCCGCTCTGGCCTTCGGTAATGTTAATCCGCAAGGCGGCCTGGGAGGCGCCCGCAGCCAGCAGGGCTAGAATGCTGATTAGACTGGCGAATTTACGCATAGGGTCTCCAATACTTTAGGGGTTACTGCTGGGGTTCAAA
>JBDNIO010000262.1:0-3329 GCA_041688215.1 Salinisphaeraceae bacterium
ATTCAGGCGGCACCGACCTTGTAATTACCCCGTTGCTGGTCGTATTCCAGTTTCAGCAGTTTTTTCTTTTCCGCGTCTTTCAACAACTCGGAAAAACTCTGATATCCGTAATAGGTTTCGTTAAAGCCCGGGTAAACTCGCTTGATGGTCTGCTTGACCAGCGAACCCCACACGGGATCGTAGTCCGATTCCAGCGACTGCACGATCTCGACCAGACGCTCCAGCGCCTCGTCGCTTTTATCTCCGCTTTTCTGCGATTTCGGCTTGCTGCTTTTGGAACGGGTAGCCGCGCGCGCCAGGTCGTCGTAGTAAATGAATTCGTCGCAATTCGCGACCAGCAAATCCGAGGTGGAAGATTTGATTCCGCAGCCAATCACGCGCTTGTCGTTTTCCTTGAGCTTGGACACCAGCGGCGAAAAATCCGAATCCCCCGACACCAGCGCGAACATATCGATGTGATTCTTGGCGTAGCACATGTCGATCGCATCGACGACCATGCGGATATCGGCGCTGTTCTTGCCCGAGATTTTGGTCTGCGGGATGTCGATCATCTCGATACCCATGGCGTGAAAGGCGTTCATCTCCTTGCGGTAGCGGCCCCAGTCGCAATAGGCGCGCTTGAACACGACACGGCCTTTTTCCAGCAAACGTTTTAGCACCAACTCCATCTGGAACTGGCCGCTGGGCACGTCCTTGGCGCCCAGCGCGAGGTTTTCAAAATCTACGAATACGGCGATGAGTGGCTCGGCGGCCATGGCAGCTCCTGTAAGTGCTAGGCACCCTTAATTAATTTTTTATAAGTGGCGTAGTGCGGCTGGTCTATCGCCAGCCGGGCGTTGGTAGTAGCCCACAGGTGGTCAAGCAACCCGGGCGTGTCTGGCGCGAGTTTACCACTGCGTATGCGCTGGCAAAGATCGGTATTAAGTTCGGCGCGTTCGCCCTGTCTATTCAACAATTGTGCAAGCCGTTGCATTTCCGCACAATCAGCCGCCGGCCCATACAAGGCTTCGCGTTCGATAATATCCAGCGCATTGGCCGCTACCTTGGCATGAAACGCCGGCCGGCCCGTCAGTGCCTCGGCCAAATCATCGCGCACAAAACTTGCTACCGCGTCGGCTAATTCGGCCGTGGACGGGCGCAAACCTGGGTGCGTTTTCGCTGCCGTAAATGCGGTTATGGACTGGCGCGGAGACATGATTTGCAGCAGGTCAATCTCGGCTTCGGATACGCGCCGGCCGATTGTCGCCAGTTCCACTGAACGGCGCTGGCCGGACAAATGCGTAAACGCCTGCAGCAGGCAGATCACGCCCCATTTAAGCGTTCCCAGGCATTGCCAATACTCAACGCGCGATGCATCTACCGGCTCACCCAATACCGCATCATAACCGGCAAATAAATCCTGCAACTCCCCGAACCCGCCTACCGGTTTATCGATTTCACCAAAGCGCCAGGAGGGCACGCATAACCAGCCGAGGTCTTCCATGGGGTCGCCGAAATGCGCCAATTCCCAATCGAGCACCGCGCGCAACCCATCTTCGCCGACCATAAGATTGCCGTTACGGAAATCGCCATGCACCAAGGTGACTCTGCCGGTGTCCGGCGCGCGCGCTGCCAACCATTTAAGCGCCAGTTCGAGCACCGGGCGCTTTTCGCCAAAACTGTCGCACAAAGCGCGAAGTTGCTGGATTTGGGTCGCCGCCGGCAAGTCCGGCATCTCCGGGAGTTGGTCTTTCGGCACGGCGTGCAGGCGGGCCAGATTTTCACCACACTGCCGGGCGAGTTTTGCACGCGCGTAGGCAAATGCGTCATCACGCAAAATCTTTTTCGGCAGGGCTTCCCCGGCCACTGCGTTCATTACATAACCGCTGCCGCAATCATCGGCCTGCGCTAACTGCCAGCGGACTGTGGGCACCGGAACGCCGGCCGCTTTCGCCGCGGCCAACAGTTTGGCCTCGGTCGCCAAATCCACGGTAGAAAAGCCGCTTGGTTTGCGGCCCGGTGGTGCGCGCCTTAGCACCAGATTTTCCGTTTGTTCATCGGTGTGCAAATCGAAGCGCCAGGATTCCTGACTGGCGCCGCCGGATAATAGCCGCAGCGCCTCTACGCGCGATTGGCAGCCCAGGGCACGGGCCGCCGAGGCGCCAAGTTTTTTCGCCAGATCGCGCATTAGCGGCCTTTGAACTCGGCTTCACGCCGCTGAACAAAGGATTGCACACCCTCTTGAGCGTCTTCACTGCGCAGAATTGGCAGCAGGTCCGGCAACAGGCGCTCGATTGCAGCGCGCTCGCCGTCTAACAGCGATAACCGGGCGCTGCGCAGGCTGGCTTGCACCCCCAGCGGGGCCTGACGGCTGACGCGTTGTGCCAGCGCCAGGGCCGCTTCAAATTGCTTTCCGGGCGGGGTAATCGCCTGAATCAGGCCCATGCGGTGGGCTTCGGCCGCGGTGATTTCGTCGCCGGTCAACAGATAGCGCATGGCGTTGCCCCAGCCGATATTCTGTATGAATCGAATGGTGGCGCCTCCTACCGGGTAAATGCCGCGCTTGACTTCAATCTGCCCGAAACGGGTGTTATCAGCGGCCACACGGATATCTGCCGCCAGCATCAGCTCCAGCCCTACCGTAAAACTGATGCCTTGTGTGGCCACGACCACCGGCTTGCTGATTCGCTTGTCGGGCTGGAGTCCAAACGGGTCGATGCCCTGTTTTCCGATATCCGGAAAACCGCCTTCGGCAAATACCGGGGCCCATTTGTCCAGTTCCAGGCCGGAGGTAAAATTTTCGCCGTGGCCAAACAGCAGGCCACATCGCAGATTGTCTTCGTGTTCCAGTCTGCCATAGGCAGCAGCGAGCTGCTGATACAGGTCCACATCCATGGCGTTGTATTTTTCGGGGCGGTTCAGACCCATGCACAACACATGGCCACGGGTTTCGACGGTTAACTTGTCAGACATCAATCCACTCCCTGCGCTGCTATGCTTGTGCGGATGATACCCAACCCGGCCGGCACTCACACGTGAACACGCCTGCGCATGCGCTACTGAATTTAATGCTGCTGGGGAGGCGCGGACGCGAGGCTGCGCTGCGGTGGCGCCGGTTATCATTGGGTCGCTGCTACCGGACGCGCCGATGTTTGTGTTCTATGTCTGGCAGCGCCTGCAAGCCGTGCCCGAGCAAACTATCTGGCGCGAACTGTATTACGACCCCGGCTGGCAGGCATTTTTTGATGTCTTCAATTCACTGCCGCTGATCACGCTGGCCTGGATTGCGGCCCGGCTTTTCGGCTGGCGCTGGCTCATGTGGCTGGCTGCCGGCATGGCGTTACACGTGC
>JBDNIO010000263.1:0-5345 GCA_041688215.1 Salinisphaeraceae bacterium
TGGAGACATGAAGTTCGGTTATTCCTTGCGTCATTCCGGAAAGTGCGAAGCACTTGTCCGGAATCCAGGTTCTATAAGGTCTCACTGGATTCCGGGTCTTCGCCCGGAATGACCGGTACGAGTTTATGGGACAGCAGTGTTATGAACCACAAAGTCACAAAGAGCACAAAGACCCTTTGTTCTTATACTTCGTGACCTTTGTGTTCTTTGTGGTTGAAAAGTTTCTGCCGCAAGAGTCATCGTGGCGCGCGCCAAACGACTGGTTGGCTAGTCGGCGTACATGGCATCGATCTGGTCTTCGTACTTGTCGTGTACCACGCGGCGCTTGAGCTTCATGGTGGGGGTAAGTTCGCCGCCGTCGATAGAGAAATCCTCCTTCAACACGGTCCATTTCTTGATGGTTTGCACGCGCGCCAGGCGGAAATTCATGGTCTCGACCTGTTGTCCCAGCCAGGCGTTGAATTTATCGCAGTTGGCGGCTTCTTCCGGCGTTTTGGCCGGGCTGCCGGCTGCCCGCGCGGCGTCGGCCAGCGACTCCTCGTCCAGGGTAACCAGCGCAGTTAAATACTTGCGCTTGTCGCCGATCACGCAGCACTGGCTGATGGAAGGAATGGATTTGATCTCGCCTTCCACATGCGCGGGGGAGATGTTTTCACCGCCGGCGGTAATGATCAATTCCTTTTTACGATCGGTGATGTAAACAAATCCATCATCATCAATCTGGCCGACATCGCCGGTGAGCAGCCAGCCATCAGAATCGATGGTTTCCTTCGTGGCTTTTTCGTTATCCAGGTACCCCATGAACACGCTTGGGCCGCGCATGAGGATTTCGCCGTCGTCGGCGATCTTTATTTCGGTTTCCGGATAAGCGCGGCCGATGGAACCCCGGCGCACGTTGCCGGGATAGTTCAGCGTACCGCCGCCGGTAGATTCACTCTGGCCCCAGACTTCGTACAGCGGCAAATCCAGACTGGCGAAAAAATCCAGCGTTTCGCGCGCAATTGGCGCCGCGCCGGTGCCGCGAAAATAGGAACGATCCATGCCCAAACGGCCAGCCACACGGTCAAACACCAGCTTTTTCGCCAGCGGATATAACAGCGGCTTGGAAGTACTACCCTGCTCCTCGGCTTCGGATGCTTTCAGTCCGACGCCACGCGCCCAAGCCGCGATTTTCTTTTGTAGCGGTGAGGCCTCGGCGCCCGCCGCCTGCATCTTGTGCTGCATTTTTTCCCACACCCGCGGGACGCCGAAGAAGGCTTGCGGGCGGGCTTCCTGCAGGGTGTCGAGCAACAAATCGATGCTTTCAGCAAACCATACGGTAATGCCGATGGAAATCGGTGCCAGGATGGAAAACATCTGTTCGGCGATGTGCGACAGCGGCAGATAGCTGATCTGGTCGTTACCGGGTTTGGCGCCGGCTTTGCCCGCAACGCTTTGCGCCGTCCACACCATGTTGTGATGCGACATCATCACCGCTTTGGGCTGGCCTGTGGTGCCTGAGGTGTAGATTAAAGTGGCGCAATCCTGCGGGTTTTGCGTGCTCAGGCGCTTATCCAGTTCGGCTTCGGTTATGTTATCGCCCAGCTTCAGCAAATCAGCCCAGCTGTATACATCGTCGTCGGCGTCTTCGCCGAACATCATCACGATGGCTTTCAGCTCGGGCAACTGGTCGCGAATCTTTTTGAATTTTTCCAGATGCTCGGCGTTTTCCACGACTACTATCTGGGCCTTGCAGTGGCCCGCTACGTAAGCGCATAACTCCGGGCTGGAGGTGGTGTAAATGCCCGCCGGCATACCGCCCGCGGCAATTGCAGCCAGATCGGAAACAAGCCATTGCGGACAGTTGTAACCGATAATCGACACCGCCCGGCCCGGCTCCAGACCCAGATGCATGAAGCCGCGCGCGGCCTGCTGCACGTCGGCGTAATACTGCGCGAAGCTGGTGTCGACCCAGCGGCCGTCCTGTTTATGCTTTAAGGCAACCTTGTCCCCATACTCGGCCACGGTATGGGCGAACACCTGCATTACGGTTTGACTCATTTCTCCTCCAATCTAACGCCTGTGTCGGCACTTATAATTCTGATGTATAGGGCTAAACCAGGTCATTGTAGCAAAGCGGCCTGAATATGGAATATCCCGAAGGCCACTTCACCCGGCTGCTGGCAGTGATATGTGGATTTGGCAGCTTAGGAAAATTCCCCGAAATCCCCGTGCCTGCCCGCGCCCTGGGCGAAACGCCCGGCACCGGATACCGCCTGCTTAATAGAAACCATGCCGTGTTCAAATTCGTTGGCTATGGCCGCGTCCAGGTCCAGTGACCATTGCTGATGCGCACTCAGCCGATCATGGCGCAGGCAGTCCTGCGGGAATTTTGCCAACTGCATGGCCAGTTTTCTGGCTTCGGCCAGGGCTTCGCCCGCCGGCACCACACGGTTCGCCAATCCCCAGGCCAGAGCTTCTTCGGCTAGGACCGGGCGCCCGGTTAAAATCATATCCAGGGCGCGACTGGCGCCGATCAAACGCGGCAAGCGCACCGTGCCGCCGTCGATTAGCGGCACGCCCCAACGGCGGCAGAATACGCCGAAAACCGCTGTTTCATCGGCCACTCTCAAATCGCACCAGCAGGCCAGTTCCAGACCGCCGGCTACCGCATGGCCCGAAACCGCGGCGATTACCGGCTTGGAAAGCAACATGCGCGACGGCCCCATCGGGCCATCGCCGGCCGGGTCGATACGGTTGCGGCGCTCGCCTGAGGCCACGGCTTTCAAATCGGCACCCGCGCAAAAATTACCCTCGCCGGTCAGGATGGCCACGCAGGCATCCGGGTCGGCGTCGAAAGCGGTAAAGGCTTCAACCAGTGCATCCGCAGTGGGGCGATCGACCGCGTTTCTGGCCTGCCGCCGGTTGATGGTGATGGTGGTTACCGGGCCGTGCTTGTCGATCCTGACGCTCATTCCTGCAGATACCCCGCTATCGCCTGATTGATTTTTTCCGGTTGTTCATGCACCAACCAGTGGCTGGCATCGTCCAGGAATTCCACGCGCACCTGGCTACACAGCTGCTTGCAGTCCGTTGCCAGTTGCGCGGCCAGAAAGGCGTCATCCCGGCCCCACAGAATAAGCAGGGGCGTATCAATAGGCGCGTCGGGCGCACGCCCGGATTCCCCGGTATAGCGCAGCGCCGCGCGGTACCAGTTGATCATGGTTTTAAGCGAACCCGCGTAGGCCTTGCGGTAGCGGGCGCGGTCCTCGGCGTTCAAAACCTTGTCCAGACCGCTCATCCACAGCAGCATCTCGCCGCGGCGTGCACCAGTGAAAAGCTCTGGCAGCACGGGCAGCTTGAATGCGAAAACATACCAGCTCTTCAGCGTTTGTGCCGGTGTGCGCAGCATGGCGGTTCGCCAGGCGGACAAATGCGGTGCATTCAGCACGACTACGCGGCGCAGGCGCTGCGGATGCCAGCTTAAAAGATGCCAGGTTAGAATGCCGCCCCAGTCGTGGCCGACCAGATCAACCTGGTCGTAGCCCAGCGCGTCGATCAGGCCCAGCACGTCCCCGGCGAGCTTATCGATATGATAATCGCTGATGTTTGCCGGTTTATCGCTGGCACCAAAGCCGCGCAGGTCGGGTGCATACACGCGATAGCCCAGCGCGCCGAAATACTCGAGCTGCGCCTGCCATGCGTACCAGTATTCGGGAAAACCATGCAGAAACAGCAGCGGTTTGCCATCCTTGGGGCCGGCGGCGGCAACGTGTAAGTCAACCTCGCCCACATTGATATGCAGGTGTTCAATTTTTACTTGCATGCGCGTTAATGTACCGCGTCAGAATTAATGTCGCAGCATAGCAGGCTGACGGGCAACGTTTAATCCCAAAAATTCCCCGTGGCTTGCCGCGGGGTCTGCGCGATGGGGTTTCCAAAGGGGAGAATCGTGATTCTCCCCTTTGGTCGCCCTGCGGGGTTTCATACCCCGTTGGGCGAAATTTAAATTGATTTCTGCTAAAAACAGTGCCCCTTACTCTAAGGAGAAAGGCGTAATGGGGATGTTGAAAGCGATTTTTATCAATCTTTATTTCGGTGCCGGCGCCCTGGGCGCGGGCCACGCAAGCTGGGTGTTATTCAACGCAGGTTTTGATCTGGCCTGGCTGGGCGTGCTCATTGCCTGCGCCCCGATTCCGTTGTATCTGGCTTACCTGTATACCCTGCATTCAAAGCCGCGCACCAATCCACATCTGCCCCAGCTCATGCTGCCCTCGATTGTCGGCACACTGATCGTAATCAGCCAGTTAGCTGCACCCCATGCCAGCCTTGCCCTGCTCTACAGCATGGGTGCCGGGCTGATTGGCAATCTGCTGTATATTTACTGGTATTCGGTTTCTGCGCCGCCGCCAGTGGTGCTGAGTGAGGGCGGCCGGCTGCCGGATTTCACTTTGAAAGACGCTTCCGGCCAGGCCATTACCCTGTCGCAACTCAATGGCCGCTATTTCCTGTTGATGTTTTTTCGCGGCAACTGGTGTCCACTATGTATGGCGCAGATACGGGAGGTGTCGCGCAGCTACCAGGAATTATCCGAGCGCGGGGCTGAGATTTTACTCATCAGTCCACAATCGCATGCGCACACGCAGGCCCTGGCGAAACGTTTCGATGTGCCGATGCGTTTTCTGGAAGATGCAGGACAACAAGCTGGCTAGACAACTGGGCATCGTCAACAAGAACGGTTTGCCCCTGGGGATGGACGTGCTCGGTTATGATCGCGATGTACCGCACCCGACTATTATCCTGTGCGATTCCCAACGGCAGATACTATCGATTGAAGTATCGGTAAATTACCGCGTACGCCCCGAACCGCAGGAATATATTCAGGCTATCGATGCTTGGGAACAAAAGGGTGGGACGGCAGCCGCACCTGCGTGAATACTATTTGCCCGGCTCGGGGGCCGAACCAAAACGCTTGAACGCGGCCTTTTCGTTGGTGAACGTAACGCTGATGGTGTTCTGCTCGCCTGACCAGTGCGCCGTGCCGCCGGAAAGCTCGCCCAGTTCTACACTCTGGAACTCATCCGGCTCGCCCAGCAGGTCAAACACTTCTTGCTGGCTCATGCCGGTTTTTATGTGCGCGTAATTTTCGCGGTTTATCGGGTCGGCGCAGGCCACCAGCAGGCCGGTGGCGAGCAAAAGAGCGAGCAGTAATTTATTGGCTATGTCACCGAACTATATGGATCGTCATTCCCGCGAACGCGGGAATCCATATTCCGCGGCACTTTCACTGGATTCCCGCTTTCGCTGGAATGACGTTACAGATCAATAACTTATAGAAAATCACTATTCTTTGGTGACATAGCCAA
>JBDNIO010000046.1:0-11890 GCA_041688215.1 Salinisphaeraceae bacterium
CCCTGCGCCAAGCCTACGAGACCTACGCGTTCCATCAGCAACAGATTCAGGCGTGCGAAACCGCCATCCAGGCGCATCTGCAGGCCTTTGAGGGGGAAGACGGCGAAGATGGTGATAGCGGGTCAGGCCCCGCGCCGCCGCCTGCGGCAACTCCGATAAGCGGAAAGCCGGTAATAGCCGTTGATAATGCGAACAGAAAGACGCCAAAAAGCAGCGCCGGTAGCACCGCTGCGAGCAGGCCGCGCAACATCCCGCCGGCGGTTTTACCACCCACAAAACCTGCCAATAGCGGACCAACCAAAGGTAACCAGAACAGCGCCATCCAGACCATGGCCATAATCAGGCGGCCCTTGTGTGTATCACTCATTTCATCTGCCTGTTGTCCGGATTTTCAACCTGCGCCTCATCAAGAGGAGTGCGCACAACATATGGGGTCGCACAGCCATTGCGCTACACTATGCGCCCTTCACGTTGTAGCTAAAGAGTAAAACATGTTTGATTCATCCCAAACCCTGTCGCAATTTGACCCTGAACTGGCGGCTTCGATAAATGCCGAAAACCAGCGCCAGGAAGATCATATCGAATTAATTGCCTCGGAAAATTACGCCAGCCCGCGGGTGATGGCCGCGCAAGGCACACAGCTGACCAATAAATACGCGGAAGGCTATCCCGGCAAGCGTTATTACGGTGGCTGTGAATTTGTGGACGTGGCGGAAAAACTCGCCATCGAACGTGCCTGCGAATTATTTGCCTGCGATTTTGCGAATGTGCAGCCGCACTCCGGCGCACAGGCCAATGCGGCGGTGTTTCAGGCGCTGGTAAAGCCGGGGGATACCGTGCTCGGCATGAGTCTGGCCCACGGGGGTCACCTGACTCACGGCGCGGCACCGAATTTTTCCGGCAAGAATTACAACGCGGTGCAGTACGGAATTAACCCAGACACCGGCGTGATGGATTACGATGAAATCGTCGCGCTTGCGCGCGAGCACCAGCCGAAAATGCTGATTGGCGGTTTTTCCGCCTATTCACGTGTGGTGGACTGGGCGCGTCTGCGCGAAATTGCCGATGAAGTTGGCGCCTACCTCTTCGTGGACATGGCACACGTGGCCGGCCTGGTGGCCGTCGGCGTGTATCCCAGCCCGCTGCCGCATGCGCATGTCGTTACCACAACCACGCACAAGACCCTGCGTGGCCCGCGCGGCGGATTGATTTTGTCTGCAATCGGTGACGAAAAAATCTACAAGAAGCTGAATTCGGCGGTGTTTCCCGGTATTCAGGGCGGCCCGTTAATGCACGTAATCGCCGCCAAGGCGGTGGCGCTGAAAGAAGCACTGGCGCCAGAATTCAAGATTTATCAGCAAAAGGTCGTTGATAATGCCCGCGCCATGGCAGCCGTTTTTGTCGAACGGGGATACGACGTCGTATCCGCCGGCACCGATAACCACCTGATGCTGGTGAGTCTGATCAAGAAAGACATTACCGGCAAGGACGCCGAGGAAACCTTGGGCCGCGCCAACATCACCGTCAACAAGAACGCGGTCCCCAATGATCCGCGCTCGCCGTTTGTCACCAGCGGTTTGCGCATTGGCACGCCGGCGTCCACCACCCGGGGCTTTGTCGAAGCCGATGTAGCCGCTGTGGCGACCTGGATTTGCGACTTGCTGGACGTGTTGGCGGACGATGGCGATCTGGATTCCGCAGTAAATACCGTGCGCACGAAAGTGGCAGAACTATGCGAGCGCTATCCCGTTTATGGTGCGCAGGCTGCCACCAACGAGGCGCTTGCCTCGGCCTAAAGATGCATTGCCCATTCTGCGGGGTAGATGCCACGCGCGTGATCGATTCGCGGCTGGTGGTTGAGGGCGGGCAGGTCAAGCGCCGGCGTGAATGTTCCGACTGCGGCTCGCGCTTCACGACCTTCGAGATCGCCGAACTGGTGATGCCGCGGATTGTGAAAAACGACGGCACGCCGGAGCCATTCAATGAAGCTAAATTACGGCGCGGCATTACCCAGGCCTTGTATAAGCGCCCGGTTAAAACAGACGCTGTGGATACCGCCATCAGCCGCATCACCCATCGCCTACGCACCGAAAGCGAACGCGATGTGCCCTCGCGCAAACTCGGCAACTGGGTGATGGAAGAACTGCGCGAACTCGACCAGGTGGCATTCGTGCGCTTTGCTTCGGTGTATCGACGGTTTGAAGACGTGAATGCGTTCCGAGAAGAAATCGAGCGTCTTGAATCTACCCCGGACCGCACTCAAGCGCGCCGTCAGTTATCGCTGATTGAATCCGGCGCCGCGTCTGATAAGGATTCCGACTAGTGCCAACGCACGAAGAATATATGGCGCACGCCCTGCGCCTTGCGCGCCGCGGCTGGTATAGCACGCTGCCGAATCCACGCGTGGGCTGCGTCATCGTGCGCGATGGTCAGATTATCGGCGAGGGCTGGCACGCACAAGCGGGTGGGCCGCACGCCGAGGTCAATGCACTGCGCGACGCCGAACAGCGTTCCGGCGGTGCCAGGGGTGCAAGCGTGTACGTCACCCTGGAGCCCTGTTGCCATCAGGGGCGCACACCGCCATGCACCGAGGCACTTGTATCAGCCGGTGTTACGCAGGCATTCGTCGGCATGCAAGACCCGAATTCACTGGTAGCCGGCGCCGGAATTGCGGCACTGCAGGCCGAAAGCATTGAAGTCAAAACTGGAGTATTGACGCGGGATTGCGAGGCTCTGAACCCGGGTTTCATAACACGCATGACACAAGGTCGGCCGCGCGTAAGATTGAAGCTTGCGATGAGTCTGGATGGACGCACAGCCGCGGCCGACGGCAAAAGCCAGTGGATTACCGGCCCCTCTGCGCGAGAAGATGTACATCGGTTTCGCGCTGAATCCGGGGCAATTCTAACCGGCATCGAAACGGTATTGGCGGATGATCCGTCGCTGAACGTACGCCTGAAAAACGAGCACGGCGAAAGGCGCCAGCCCTTGCGCGTGGTGCTGGACAGCAAACTGCGTTTGCCCCCCAGTGCTAAAATGCTGGGCTTGACGGGCCGCACGCTGGTAATGACTGCGGCGAAGGCGGGCCAGGACTGGGATGCGCTGGCGGTAGCCGGTGCGGAATTGCGCCGGGTGCCGCCCGCCGGCAAGCATCTGAATCTGCATGAAGTGATGCGCGTGCTGGCGCAGGAACAGATCAATGATCTCTGGGTGGAATGCGGCGCGACACTGGCGGGCGCGCTGGTCACCGCGGGCCTGGTGGATGAGCTGTTGTTGTACGTAGCGCCCAGTCTGGTCGGTGATGGCGGCCGTGGCTTGCTGAGCTTGCCGGGCGCGAAAAAACTGAGTGATCGTGTTGAACTGGAAATCTTAGAGATGCGCGCCGTGGGCAAGGACTGGCGCATTACCGCTAGTCCGAACATGAGTTAGAGGATTGCAAACCGCAACATGTTTACTGGAATAATCAGAGGTCTTGGCCGCGTTGCAGAAATGCGCGAAGTCGGCGGCGACTTGCGCATTGCGCTGGACGCTGGCGCCGCCGATCTGGGCGCCCTTCTGGGTCCCTTGGCGCTGGGCGACAGCGTGGCCGTGAACGGTGTCTGTTTAACCGTTGTGGCGCTGGAAGCCGGCGGCTTTGCTGCGGACGTGTCGCGCGAAACGCTGTTGCTAACATCGCTCGGAAACTGCGAAGTCGGAACGCAGGTCAATCTAGAGCCTGCGCTGCGGGCAGGCGAACCGCTGGGCGGGCATCTGGTCAGCGGCCATGTCGACGGTCTGGCGCGACTGGAATCGGACACCGAAGATGCCCGCTCGCAACGCTTGCGTTTTTCCGTACCACCCGACCTGCGACGCTTTATCGCCGTCAAGGGTTCGGTAACGCTGGATGGCATCAGCCTTACAGTGAATACAACTCAAGATGCGGGTTTCGATGTAAATATCGTCCCGCATACGCTGGCGGTTACCAACCTGGGCCAGCGCGTGGTTGGCGACCACGTGAACCTGGAAGTGGATATGCTGGCCCGTTATGTCGACCGACTGCTGCAGACGCAACCACATGAAACGAGAGAATAACCATGGCGCTAAGCCCTATCAAAGACATTATCGAAGACATCCGCAACGGCCGCATGGTGATCATGCTGGACGACGAGGACCGCGAAAACGAAGGCGATCTGATCCTGGCCGCGGACCATGTTTCGCCGGAACACATCAATTTCATGGCGCGCTACGGGCGCGGTCTGATTTGTTTAACACTCACGCGCGAGCGCTGCCAGCAATTGCATCTGCCGCTGATGGTGTCTTCGGGCAATCACGAGCAGCAGAAAACCAACTTTACAGTGTCGATCGAGGCTGCTGAGGGCGTAACCACCGGCATCTCTGCGCATGACCGCGCGGAGACGGTGCGCAGCGCCGTTAAGCCCGACGCCAGCGCCAATGATCTGGTGCAGCCAGGGCATATTTTTCCACTCATGAGCCAGCCCGGCGGCACGCTGGCCCGCGCGGGCCATACCGAGGCCGGCTGCGATCTGGCGCGTCTGGCCGGCCTGGAACCGGCGTCCGTGATTGTCGAAATTCTCAATGAAGACGGCAGCATGGCGCGCTTGCCGGACCTGGAAAAGTTTGCCGAACAGCACGATATCAAGCTCGGCACCATTGCCGATTTAATCCGCTACCGCATCGCTAACGAGCGCACCGTAGTGCGGGTTACCGAAACCGAAGTGGAAACGGAATTCGGCCCGTTTATGTTGTATTCTTACGAAGACGAAGTGGATAAGGTCGTGCATCTGGCGCTGGTCAAGGGTGACATCAAGCCGGAAGAGCCAACGCTGGTGCGCGTACATGTTCGCAACACGCTCAGCGATGTCATGGGCGTGCGCCATCCCGAATTTGGCTGGCCTTTAAGCCACGCGTTAAAGCATGTGGCCGAGGCTGGAAAAGGCGTGGTCGTGGTCCTGCGCAAACCCGAAACCGCGCGTGAGCTGGTGCAGCGCATTCGCATGCTCGAGGGGCATGCCGACGCCACCGGCGAGGCCGAATCGCACGACGACAGCGATGACAGCCGCGTGCTGCGCACCTATGGCATCGGCGCGCAAATCCTTACCGACCTGGGCGTGCGCCGCATGCGGGTGCTATCCGCGCCGCTGCGTATGCATGCCATCTCCGGATTTGGGCTGGAAGTGGTGGAATACGTGCAGAGCGAATAGGGCAAGCCGTTGCAGTCGTGCGATAATTAGCCCCACACGGCACTTTTTCGGCACCAGGCCCAGCACTATGCAAACTATCGAAGGCGATTTTGACGTACCCGGCTCGCGCTATGCGATTGTGGCCACACGCTGGAACGATCATATTGTGGATCGTCTGCTCGATGCCGCGCTGGAAGTGCTGGCTGAAACAGATATTGCAGACGACGACATCACCGTCGTGCGTGTGCCCGGCGCCTTTGAGCTGCCCCTGATGTGTGATCGCTTGGCCGAAACGGGTGATTACGATGCCGTTATCGCGCTCGGCGCCGTTATCCGCGGCGAAACCCCGCATTTCGATTACATCTGCGCCGAAGCCGCGAAAGGCCTGACCGACACCGCTTTGGAATATGGCTTGCCGATCACTTTCGGCGTAATCACCGCAGACACCATCGAGCAGGCCGACGCGCGTTCGCAACCCGGCGAAGAAAACAACAAAGGCACCGAAGCCGCCAGTGCCGCAGTAGAGATGGTGAGTATTCTGCGCCAACTTGCGGCGTAGTCGGTGAGCGAGCCCAAGACAGAGCCAAAGCCCGTCAAAAAAGGCAGCAGCCGCAGCGGTGCGCGCGAAGTTGCGATGCAGGCGCTGTATCAATGGCTGCAGGCCGAGACCGAAGCCGGCGAGCTGGTGCAGCAATTCAAGCGTGCGGGCCTGTTGAAAGACATCGACGCCAAATATTTCCGCACGTTGGTGTTGGGCGTTATCGAAGGCGCTGACGGGCTGGCGTTCGAAATCTCGGAAATTCTCGATCGCGATATTACCCACCTCGACCCCGTGGAGCGCGCAGTACTGCTTTTGGCGGTACTGGAATTGCGTGACCGCGTGGAAGTGCCATACCGCGTGGTTATCAACGAGGCGGTCGAGCTGACCAAGCGTTTCGGCGGCCAGGATGGCCATCGCTACATCAATGGCGTGCTCGACAAAGCCGCAAAGCGCTTGCGCAGTACTGAAATCAGCGCGCGGGCGTAATCCCAGGGCACGGCGCGAATTCACCCAATGAGTGAGTTTTCCATAATTCGCCGCCTGCTACGCGATGCGCCCGCATTGCGCGATGATGTAATCATCGGCCCAGGCGATGACGGCGCCGTGCTAGCGGTGCCGCCCGGCCACGAGCTGGTTCTGACCACCGATACCTTGATCAGCGGCCGCCATTTCCCTAAGGATACGCCCGCAGCGGATGTGGGCTGGAAGGCGCTGGCGGTAAACCTGAGTGACCTGGCGGCAATGGCAGCCGAGCCCGCGTGGATAACGATTGCGCTAAGCCTGCCAGAGGAAGACGAAAACTGGCTGGCCGGGTTCGTTTCCGGATTATTCCCATTGCTGCAGTCCAGCGGCGCGGCGCTGGTCGGCGGCGATTTAACTCACGGTGATTTAAGTATTACCGTGCAGGCTGCGGGTCTGGTCCCGGCGGGTCAGGCGCTACGCCGCGATGGCGCACAAATCGGCGACAGGGTTTGCGTAACCGGGTATTTGGGTGATGCTGCTTTGGGCCTCGGGTTGTGGACGCGCTCGCAAGGTGGGCAAACCGGCGCGCTTGGTTATTTGTTGCAACGTCTGAGCCGGCCCGAACCACGCTGCAACGCCGGGCGCGTTCTGCGGGGCAGGGCGCATGCGGGGGTTGATGTGTCTGATGGCCTTGCCGCGGACCTGGGTCACATGCTCACCGCAAGCGGCGTGGGCGCAAAGCTGCAAGCAGGGTTACTGCCGTCATCAAATGCCTTTGATGAGTACTGCCCGCCGGAGCAACGCTTGCCGCTACAGCTTAACGGTGGTGATGACTATGAGTTGTGCGTAACCTTGAACGAGACCGAAATTGCGACAGTGCAGGCGGCGCTGGACTGCAAGTTCACAGCTATCGGGGAGATCGTCGCCGAACCGGGCTTGACGCTGGTTGATGATCAGCAGAATGCCATAGACCTGCCTACAGGCGGTTACGATCATTTTCCAGCCAGTCCCGAGTGAATCTTTGGCTGACTAAAATCCGCTACTGTGCGCAGGCCGGTTGGTAGCCCAGATCACAAGCCCTGGATTGCCAGTTTTTCGCCTGCTCATATTCACCCTGGCCACGATGGCTTTTTGAAAGCAGGAAATAGCCGCGGCCGTAATCAGGGCGTAGTTCAACCAGTTCATTCAGCGCCTTGCCTGCTGCCTGAAAGCTCCCCAGATCTGTATATATAGCGCCCAGCGATTCCAGTGCGTCGGTGTTTTTGCGGTCGAGTGTCACTGCCTGTTGCAGATCGTTTAACGCCTTGTGGTTTTGGCCTTCGCGATAAAAAGCCAGACCGCGGTAATAATAGGCACGTGAATTTTCCGGACTCAGCGCAATCGCGGAGTCAAAGGCCTTTATCGCCCCATCGAACTGCTCGTTTTTTAGCAGCCGGTAGCCCTTATCCAGGCGCGCGTCGGCCGCAAGCTGCTCGTAATTATGTGCGCCGTTGGCGTGCAGCAAGTCGGCCATTTCCAGGTGATCATCCTCCAGCGCGGCCCGCAAAGGCGTCCAGTCGCCCACCTGCGCATTTGGGTCGGCGCCATGTTTCAGCAACAAGGCGGCCACCTCCAGGTGGTCGCCAATTACTGCCTGGTAAAGAGGGGTTCGGCCTTTATCGTTGGCGGCGGTAACGTCCGCGCCCTGTTCGAGCAGGTAATCGACCATCGGGGCGTGCCCGGAGCGCGCCGCCATCGCCAGCGGGGTATGGCCTTTTTCATCGGGCACATCGATTTCGGCACCATGGGCAATAAGAATATGCGCAATTTCGGTATTACCGTGCCAGGCTTGCCAGGCGGCTTGCCATAACGGAGTTTGATTCCACTGGTTGCGAGCATTCACATTCGCGCCCGCGGCAAGCAGACGGCGGACCACGGCAGGGTGATTTTTCTGGGCTGCCGAATGCAAAGGCGTGAACCCGCTTTCGGTGTCGTAAATATTCACTTCGGCGCCTTCGTCCAGCAGTAGTTTTACCGCTTTGAGCTGGCCGCTTTTCGCGGCCTCCGCCAGGGGTGTGCGCCCCGCCGCATTACGCTGGTCGATATCCGCTCCGTAGTCCAGCATTCTGCGTATCACGCTGGTGTCGCCGCGCGCGGCGGCGTAGTGCATGCAGCTCCAGCGCGCGTGGTTTTCGGAATTCAGGTTGATGGCCTTTCCCGCCGCGCAGACAAAATCCACACGCGGCGCCGCGAGCACGGCCGTTATCGCGCAGGCAATGATGAACAGGATGGCGAGGCGAATGGGCATCGTCGTGCAGAACTCTCTGGCGGCCTTGCGCTTACTTTAGCGCCCCGGCACATGTAAATACAGTGTTCAAGGCGGTAAAAACAGCCTTGGACTCGCAATATTTCTGCGCTGATATAAACTAGGCGGCCTTTTGGAACCGGCCTTCGCCGTAGCCCCCGCATGTTGCAGATACATAACAGCCTGACCGGCAAAAAACAGACCCTAACCCCGCTTGAACCCGGCAAGCTGCGCCTTTACGTGTGTGGCGTAACGGCCTATGACTATTGCCACCTGGGCCACGCACGTTTCATGGTGGTATTCGACATGCTGTGCCGTTACCTGCGCAGTTCCGGGCTGGATGTGCATTACGCGCGCAACATTACCGATATCGACGACAAGATCATCAAGCGTGCCGCCGAAACCGGTAGTACACCCAAGGAGATTGTCGATACCTACGCCCATGCCATGCACCAAGACGCCGCCGCACTGGGACTGATCCCGCCCGATGACGAACCGCGCGCCACCGAGCATATAGAACAAATCCTGGCCATGATTCAGCGCCTGATCGACACGGGCGCCGCCTACGCGGCCGACAACGGCTATGTGTATTACGACGTAAGTACGTTCGAGAATTACGGCCGCCTGTCTGGCAAACGCACCGAGGATTTGCGCGCCGGCGCCCGCGTTGCGGTAGACGAAGCCAAAACCGACCCGCTGGATTTTGTACTGTGGAAAGCCGCAAAACCGGGCGAACCCACTTGGGAGTCGCCCTGGGGGCCGGGGCGTCCCGGTTGGCATATTGAATGCTCGGCCATGTCCACCCAGTGCCTGGGCGACACGTTCGACATCCACGGCGGCGGTCTGGATCTGATATTTCCGCACCACGAAAACGAGATCGCGCAAAGCGAAGCGGCCACCGGCAAACCGTTCGTGAATCTATGGATGCACAACGGGTTTGTAACCGTCGACGACGAGAAAATGGCCAAGTCGCTGGGCAATTTTTTAACCATACGGGACGTGCTGGCAGATTTTCGCGCCGAAGAAATTCGCTATTTTATTCTGGGCACGCACTACCGTAGCCCGCTGGCTTACAGCCGCGAGCAAATGGACGCGGCACGCGCTTCGCTTGCGCGCTTGTACCAGGCCCTGCGCGGTTTGCCGGTGGTGGAAAATCTGGCTGAAGGCGATTACGCCAGCCGTTACTACGCGGCCATGGCGGACGATCTGAATACGCCGGAAGCGGTGGCAGTGTTGTTTGAAATGGCACGTGAAATCAATCGCCTGCGCGACAACGACATCGAAGCCGCCGCCGCGCTTGGCACCTCCATGCGGCGCCTGGGCCTTTGCATCGGGCTGTTACAGCAAGACCCGGAGGCGTTTTTCACCGCCGGTGGTGGCAGCGGGCTTGGCGCCGAAGAAATAGAACAGCTTATCGCCGCCCGCAAAGCCGCCCGCGATGCGCGCGATTTCGCCCGCGCAGATCATATCCGTGATGATTTACTGGCACAGGGCATCCAACTGGAGGATAGCCCGCAGGGCACGATCTGGCGCCGGTAATAGTGGGTTGCTGAAAAAGTCCATCCCTGGACCCGTGTATATATTCAAGGCATTAACGGAACACAAAAACGTGGTTTTCGTGTTCCTTCATTTTCATGCACTTACAGTGCCCGCCTAGTAATCATTTAAGGCTTGGCACATCCATGTGCTAAGCGGGCGTTACCGAAAAACTGCGTTTTTCAGCAACACCCTAAGCCTGTTCGTCGCTAAGCTTGGCGGCCAGCAGCGTGTTTTCCATCAGCATCGCTACCGTCATCGGCCCCACGCCGCCGGGTACCGGCGTAATCCAGGCCGCGCGCTCGCTGGCCACGGCGTAATCCACATCGCCGGTTAATTTGCCCTCAGCATTGCGGTTCATGCCCACGTCGATCACGGTCGCGCCCGGGCGCACCCATTCGCCCGGGATAAGGCCGGCCTTGCCTACTGCTACAATCAGAATTTCGGCTTGGCGCACTTCGCTCTCAAGGTCACGCGTAAAGCGGTGGCACACAGTAACCGTGGTGGCCTTGAGCAGTAATTCCAGCGCCATGGGCCGCCCCACAATATTGGAAGCGCCCACGATCACCGCCTTGCGGCTGCGGAAAGACTCACCTATTTCTTCCAGTAATCGAATAATGCCCAGCGGGGTGCAGGCGCGCATTACCGGAATCCGCTGCGCAAGCCGGCCCACGTTATAGGGATGAAAACCATCCACATCCTTGGCCGGCGCAATGCGGTCAATAATGGCGCCAGCGTCCATATGCACCGGCAGCGGCAGTTGCACCAGAATGCCATGTATTTCCGGGTCGGCGTTGAACCCGTCAATAATCTGCAGCAGTTCCTGCTGGGTTGTTGCTGCCGACGGATACAGCGCCTTGGAGGCCAGGCCAACCTGCTTGCAGGCTTCGATTTTTTTGCCCACGTAGATTTTCGAAGCCGGGTCATCACCCACCAGAATCACCGCCAGCCCGGGCCGTTTTTTGCCGGCCGCAAGACGTTCGTCTATCTGCTTGGCCAAGGCCGCGCGCCGACGCGCCGCGATTGCTTTACCGTCAATTTGCCTGGCGCTCATGGTCGTGCTCGTTCAAGGGGAGGGCGATTTTCGCATGCGCCGATAAGTGCGACAAATTGACCCCTGTTCGCGCCGGTCGTATCATTCGCGCCCCGCAAGTTAGATATGCGCGTAATTCGATGCTTAGCTAGGCGTAACAGACTGCTTGCAGAGTAGATGCAAACCTGGCAGCAAGCATCTTTAAAGCGATATAGTTTAGATAGATTTCGGGGTGTAGCGCAGCTTGGTAGCGCATCTGCTTTGGGAGCAGAGGGTCGGGAGTTCGAATCTCTCCACCCCGACCAGATTGTTAAGACGTAAAAAAACCTGAAAGCAGGGTGCTAGAATGCGACTTGTTTAGCGCCTGTAGCTCAGGGGATAGAGCAATGGCCTTCTAAGCCATCGGTCGCAGGTTCGAATCCTGCCAGGCGCGCCAAATAAACCTGAATAGTCCTGAGCGCGCGGATTGGCTAGAATACCGACCTGATTCTTTAACAGATCGGGTCAGACTTGGATTATGGTGGGCGTAGCTCAGTTGGTAGAGCCCTGGATTGTGATTCCAGTCGTCGTGGGTTCGAGTCCCATCGTCCACCCCACTATGTTTCAGGTTTCCTATTTCGTGAAAACGAAGGGCAAACCTAAAAAAGTAGGCACGAATTGACACATGGATGTGCCAACGCAAAGCGAAGCCCAATAAAAATTGTATTTTTATTGGGCGTCAAGGCGCGAGGCAGGATGCCGAGTCGCCGCATCTAATGAGGGCCGTTAGCTCAACTGGTAGAGCAGTTGACTCTTAATCAATTGGTTGAAGGTTCAAGTCCTTCACGGCCCACCATATAATCAATGACTTACGA
>JBDNIO010000264.1:0-6248 GCA_041688215.1 Salinisphaeraceae bacterium
CTTGCTGCAAGGTCGTTAAATGTTTGACGTTCATGATGAGTTTCATCCCACCATCTTGAACGGTTATGCTTAGCTCAGACTCATTTCATGTTGGAAACATGTGCCTGGCTTCAGACTCATTTCGTATTGGAAGAGGCTGAGGCTTGACCCCGGCGTTAGATTTTGTCAGTATGAGTAAGAATAACCTTGGGTATGGACAAACCTGCGCCAGTCATTACCCTCGTAGGCTATACATACGATAAGAGCGAAAGCTATGAGTGCAACACAAGGCAAATGGGATACCTTATTCACCGGCGCAACCGTATTCGACGGCAGCGGCAACGCGCCCAAGCTTGAAGATATCGCGGTTAAAAACGGCCGCATCGCCGCGCGTGGCACCCACTTGCCACAAAGCGCCGCGAAAACCACCGTGGACGTGGCCGGCCAATGGCTGATGCCCGGCCTGCTGGACATCCACACCCACTTCGATCTGGAAGTGGAGCTCGAACCCGGCCTGCCCGAAGCCATACGCCACGGCACCACCACCGTGGTCGCCAGCAACTGTAGCCTGGGCACCTGCTTCGGCGCGCAGCAGAAAGGCGATGAAGATCCGATTGTTGATTGCTTCGCGCGGGTGGAAAACATCCCCAAGCCGGTGCTGAAAAAAGTTGCCGATGCGGCTGACTGGAACGACACCGCCAGCTATCTGGAGCATTTCCAGCATCTGCCGTTAGGGCCGAACATCGCCACTATGATTCCGCACTCCATGCTCCGCATCGAAGTCATGGGCCTGCAGGACAGCGTCTCGCGCGAGCCCACCGAAGAAGAATTAAAGGAAATGGAACGCCTGGTGGAAAAAGGCATGAATGAAGGCTATGTCGGTTTCTCCACCGATGCCCTGCCTTTCCATTATCTGGCCAATAACCCCAACCGCAAAAAACAGATTCCCACACAGTTCGGCAGCTATAGCGAGCTCAAACGACTGACCCACGTGGTGCGCAAGCACGACCGCGTCTGGCAGGCCACGCCGCCCAAGGACAGCCGCCTACAGACGGTGCGCAATTTCCTGCTGACTAGTGGAAGGTTTTTCGGCAAGCCGTTGAAGCTGACCGCCGTAGCCGCGCTGGACATACACACCAACAAGTTGCTGTCGAAACTGGTACTGGTGCTTTCCCGGCTGTTCAATTCGAAGCTCATCGGCGGCCGTTTCCGGCTGCAAGCCCTGTCCGCACCGTTTACGGTCTGGGCGGACGGCCCCATTACACCATTATCTGAAGAGATACCGGAACTGCGCGAGCTCAACGAGCCGGACCTGGATGATCGTGCCGCGCGCCAGCGTATCCTTGATGATCCCGACTACCGCGAGCGCTTCCGCAAGAAATGGTACAAGGGCAAGTCCGGCTTCAACATCGCCAATCTGAAACGCAAACTGCGGATGGAAGACGAAGTCCTGAACCGGCGCCTGGACGACATGTTCTTCTCCACCCAGGGCGGCAAACAGCCCGACGACTGGCGCGGCGAATCCATGCAAGCAGTGTTTGAACGCCTGCGCGACTGGCAAGCAGGGGACGCGGCGGCCGCCCGTTCGGATAACGAAAAAGAAACCTTTGCCACCTTCCCCCGACCAATCGCGGACGACTGCGAATTCTTCATCCACCTGCTGCGTCACTACGATACCGACGTGCGCTGGTGCATCACGGTCGCAAACCGCGATCCGGAAACACTGAAGAAACTGCTGTTCCACCCACTACTGCTGCCTGGCTTCAACGACTGCGGCGCGCACCTGACCAACATGGCATTTTACGACGGCAACCTGCGTACCCTGAAACTGGCAGCCGCCGAGTCGCAAGCCTGCCTGGCCGAGCAGATCAAGCGCATGACTTCCGAACCTGCCGATTTCTTTGGCCTGGACGTGGGCCGCATTGAGTCCGGCGCGCAAGCCGATATTCTGGTGGTCGACCCCGAAGCATTACAGGCCTACACCCCAGCCGATTGCGTGCAGTACATCTACCGCGATGCCTTCGAGCATCACCAGATGGTGAACCGCGTACCAGGCGTGGTGAAACACGTAATGGTCGCTGGCAAGCTGGCCTGGTCGGGGGATGATTTCACAGCCGAGTTCGGCAAACAACGTTTCGGACGCGCGCTTCGCAACCGGCAACACGAAGAGTCGCAGCAGCCCGAGCAAGCTGAAGTCGCTGCCGCTGCATAAGCCTGTTGCGTAAACGGATCAGGCAGGTGCTTTTTGGGGGATGGCCGGCCCCAGCTAATTTCGGTTGCGGTTCTTTGTTCCACCCCCGGCCTCCGGGGGCGGCCCACCCGGCCTGCGGCGCAGGTACCGCGCAAACCGCGGCAGTCCAGTCGCCGTGCGGCCGTTGAAGCGATAGGTAATCCAGGACCCAAGCGGCGGCGGATTTGCGCGTTCCGCATCACTAAAGCCCGTGCCAATGGCAAAAGTCCGGCCGCTCTGATCACGCACCTCGATTGAACCCATCAGTCCCTGCAAGCGTCCCTGACCCGGATTGATCGCAATCACCTGCGCCTCGGCGTCTTCATAGCGCTTGACCTTGAGTAGCCCCGCCCCGCGTCCGGCGCGGTATAGGGTGTCGCCACGATGCAACACCAGCCCCTCGCCGCCTTTTTGCAGGACTTGCTGCAACGCAGATTGCAAAGCAGCCTCGCTCTTCACCTTGAACTGAACCACGGCGACAACCCACGGCTGGCCAATAGTGGAAACGGTTTTATTGATCGCCGGGATACGTGCGTTGAACTCACCGCCGTGCTCGGGAAGATCAAACACCTGATAACTCAGCTTATGCCAGGCGCTATCCTCCGGGCCGGCGGTACGCACAATAACCGAGGCCCGTGAGAATTTTCCGTACCCTGCCCAAAGCTCACCATCCATGGCGGTATCCGGCCAGTTTTGGGTGAACCACGCGGGCGCAGCTATAACATTGCCGCTGCGCGTGAGCAGACGCTCGCCGTCCCAGTAGCCGCGCACGCCGTCGTACTTTTCGCTAACCCAGTACTCAGACAAATCCACATTGCCGTGGTAGACATCGACCAACTCTGCTGGCGGGGGCGCGGCGGCTATTGCCACCGGGCAGAATGCCCAGGCGAATACCGTCACGACCGTGATTAATGCCTTACTCATACTTCGCCCCGGAACCGAAATACTGGATAAGCAGCATAACGGATTGGTTAGTGGGCCGTGCGGACTATCGGCTCTACAGCAATTCCACAGCGAGATAACCGGAGCAGCAGCGTTTTACTCCAGCATGCCCTCAATCATCTGCGTGGCCGGCTCGATGATATTCGGGAACACCTCGTCCAGTGGCGTACCCTTGAACTCGGGCAGATGCATCGCGTTCCAGTTAGCCCACAGCGGCATGCCTTCCGGGCATTCGGCACCGGCGATGCCGATTGCAATCAGCACGTCACGCAGAAAACCTGGCTCGGCATCGGCATGGGCCTGACGCCATTGTTCGGCGTCCATGTATTTGCGCTCGACCTTGCGGCCCAGGTGCTGCTCGCGGATATCCAGCATTTCATTCCAGCTCAGATAGGCGGTAGCGGCTACCGGGCAGATCGCGTTCTTCGACAGCGGATACGCCAGTACATGGGGAATGATGCGCCCCACATCCTGGCCACAGGACCACGACACCTTGCGCTCACCGTCGTTCGGGATCATTACCGGCTCGGCCATGTAGTATTCCGGCCATAGCCCTGCAGGAATAATGGTGTAATCCAGGCCCGCCAGTTCAATTACGCGGCGGATGAAGGCTTTCTGCCGCGCGATGGAACGATGTGCGTGTGGCGTCGGCCAGAACTGTTCCCACTCGTATATATAACCGAATTCCGAAGGCACAAAACGCTCCACGCCGGCTTCGGCCGCCGCCCAGATCAAAGGGTATTGCGATTCCGTGGCAAACAACGGCACACAGGACACCACGTAATCCGTGCCTTCCAGCGCCGGAATCAATTCCGCGTGACAGGTTACGTCCGCCTCAACGATCTGCGCGCCCCGGCTGCTCCAGTCGTCCCACAGTTTCTGTTTTTCCTGCTGACTCAGCGTGAGCCCAGATGAGGATTTCTCCTCCTGCCCGGACTTGCGCTTGAGTAGGCGAACTTCGAATTCCGGGTGGCTGAGTAATTCGTTAACGCAGGCCTGGCCTGCGGTACCCGAAGGCGCGAAAACAGTTACCGTTTTTGTCATCTATTTCTCCTCTATGCTTTTTGCATCTGCACCGTGCTTGATCGCGTTATGAAGAAAAAACGCAGACGCAAACTTGCTCTGATGTTGGCACACAAAAGGTAACGCATTCCGGTACACTCTGCCCTACCCGGCTACACCTACCCGATTTCGCAAGAGATATTGCACCCATTAAATACTTGACGCCTTGCCCTCATAAGCCTAGCCTGATCTGCCAACACCTCGTTGGGTAACGGCCACTACAGGGCCGTTCAAGTAGTCTACGAGGAGAACAATAATAACGAAAATTAAAGTAGCACTAAGTGCCTTCCTGTTAGGCTCTTCCAGCCTGCTGTTAGCCGCGGTTAATTTAAACACCGCTACCGAAGCCGAACTCGCTGGCCTGGAGGGTGTCGGCGAAGCCAAAGCCGCGGCAATCCTGAAATACCGCGAGGACAATGGCGACTTCAAAAGCGTAGACGATTTCACCAGCGTCCCCGGCGTTGGCGATTCCACGCTGGAAAATAATCGCGACAACCTGACCTTAGAGGGCAAGAAATAGCGTCCGGTTTTTTATTGTAACAACAGAGAGCCCGCTTTGGCGGGCTCTTTTTACAGAGGTCAAGTTTCTTGAATTCGTCAGCGTAGTTAAAGTCCTTGCCCAGCGGGTTGGACAGGCCGGAGTGCTGGTGCAGCATCGAAAGGTTGAGCTGGTTCGGCCACCAGTCGCGGCTGCTCCTGCCCCCCACCATGCATTCTCGTTTGCGAGCCTTGGATTACCGGGCACTGGCCCGTGTTCTGGAAATCTTTCGCCTTTGCGGCCATTTTCATCTCCGTTATTATTCAAATGAGTTCGCACCTCGGTGGGCCGAAACCGGAGGCATTCCCCGGAATTCAGGCTCACCGTCGAATTCGAATTGCCGAGGCTACCGGTTCAATAGTTATGAAACAAATAGAATTTTTCTGGCGTGCCGATAGTTATAGTTAATTAAAATACACCGCTCCGCACAGCGCCCACCTCAATAATTTTAAGTGACTCTCACACTGAATCAGGTTCTTGCAATATCGTGCTACATATTCCGCAAATTTCACTTTTTTTATAACCACAGAGGCGCACGGAGGCACGCAGAGGAAAAGTTTAAGGGGCTGCTGAAAAAAACAGCCCAAATTATCTACATGCACTGCGCTGACGGCATCCGGAATCGGCTTATTGATCATTATTTGTTCAATTTTACGGTATAAACCGTTCAAATTCCGTATTTCAGAGACACCTTGCCTGTGGCCGGGCATCACGCTGCCTCCAGGTTGTAGCCGGCAAACACCAGCTTCGCCTGCGCGCCGACCCGTCCCAGACCCCGCAGCATGGTCTTTCGCAGCGGCCGGTTAAACTTGCCCCAGCCAAATGGGGTTTCGACCCGGTGGCAAGCATTGATGGATTTGGCATAGCCAGTGTGCCGCGTCGTGCGGCTGTCAATACACGAGCGTCGTCGTCGGGTATTTTGTGCAACATGCGGGGTCACGCGTGCAGCACGGGTGCCGGTAATAAAACGATCCTGGTCGTACAGCTTGTCGGCGGCGGCGGTCAAGCGGCGTTTACCGCCACGCCGGCCGAACATGTTATAGCGTATCTCTTCTATCATCCGGCGTTCGGAGCGTACGGAATACAGTATCTGTAGCAGCAACGCCCGGATAATGCGCTCGGGGGCGATTGAGGGACGGCCCGTATGCGAGTAACTCACGGTGAACGTGCCTCGCATCGATTCCAGCGCTTCGTCTACCAAATCCCGTATGCGCCGTAGCGGATGATCCGAGGGCACAAAGTCGCTGACTTGCGAATAGCTAAACAGGGAGTCTTGCTGATTGTCGGTGCCTCTCATCGCCTGGCGGCTCCTCGTGTATGTCCTACGACTGTTATTGTGGCTCAAATTGTGGGGTTTTTCAGCAGCCCCCTAGCAATTTAAAAAGCCTGCACCACCGCGAGCAGGGCAGTCGCCAGCAGCACCAGCAGAGTGCCTAATGTGCCGGCCACTCGCCCCATCGGAAAATTCTCGTGGAAGGAAAGTGCATAGCCATGCGC
>JBDNIO010000265.1:0-8730 GCA_041688215.1 Salinisphaeraceae bacterium
CTTGCTGCAAGGTCGTTAAATGTTTGACGTTCATGATGAGTTTCATCCCACCATCTTGAACGGTTATGCTTAGCTCAGACTCATTTCATGTTGGAAACATGTGCCTGGCTTCAGACTCATTTCGTATTGGAAGAGGCTCTGGCTGGCATCGGGGCCAGGATTGCCTTAGAATACGCGACCCTTTATTGTCGACCACAGGCGTCGTACCGGCGTAAGAGTTAAAACCTATGGCACGAGTTACCGTTGAAGATTGCCTTGATAACGTGGAGAACCACTTCCAGCTCGCGCTGGTTGGGGCCAAGCGTGCGCGTCAATTGGCGCGGGGCGCGAATGCGCATCTGCCCTGGGAAGACGACAAACCTACGGTGATGGCGCTGCGCGAAATAGCCGCAGGCTTTGTGGGCCCCGAGGTGCTGGAAGAGGTGGATCTGCCGCCGATGTCTTCCAGTATGGATGGCCCGCCGATCGCAGTAAATGACGATGACGCCGTTGACGAGCTCGCAACCGCTGCGGATAAATAGCGCGAAAGCACAAGACTAAAAAACGCCGCGAAATCAACGCGGCGTTTTTTTTTGCGCGCCTGTTTTTGCTTGTTCGGCTTAATAACATCCGCTTGAGCTGATGACTTGCAGCCCATTCCGCAGTAGTCTGCGTGCATGGCTTTGTCCCCCATAAACCGTTTGAATACCGCCCTGCGCACGCAGCGCGTTTCGCGTGCCTACGGCATTGAGGCGCTGGTTAAATTATTGCGCGAGTACCTGCCCGAAGACCAGATCGAAGCGGTTCGACGCGCCCACGCGTACGGCGAACGCCAGCACAAGGGCCAGTTCCGCAAGACCGGCGAGCCTTATATTTATCATCCATTGGCGGTGGCGCGCATCCTTGCAGAAATGCACCTGGACCATACCACCCTGATCGCCGCGATACTGCACGATGTAATCGAAGACACCGAAACCGCGCGCGAGGAAATCGCCCACGAGTTTGGCGAGGAAGTCGCGCTGTTGGTAGACGGCGTAAGCAAGCTGGACAAGGCCCAGTTCGTGACCCGCGCCGAGGCGCAGGCTGAAAATTTCCGTAAATTGATGATGGCCATGACGCGCGACATCCGCGTGATTCTGGTCAAGCTCGCCGATCGCCTGCATAACATGCGCACCCTCGGTGGCCGCGTCGCTGAGGCGCGTCGGCGCACCGCGAGCGAAACGCTGGAAATCTATGCGCCGATTGCGCGCCGCCTGGGCCTTAATACGCTGCGCCAGGAATTGGAAGACCTGGGGTTTGCCAACCTTTATCCCAACCGCTACGAAGTCATCAAACGCGCTACCAAGCAGGTTACCGGGAATCGCAAGAATCTGGTGCGCGAAATAGAAGAAACCATCAGCCAGGCGCTGGCCGTAGAGGGCATCGACGCGGCCGTGACCGGCCGGCGTAAAAATCTTTACAGCATTTACCGCAAGATGCGCCAGAAACACCGTCGTTTTCTGGATGTATTTGATCTCTACGGTTTCCGCGTAATCGTGCAAGAGGATGACGAGTGCTACCGCGCACTCGGCATTGTGCACCACTGTTACCGGCCGATTCCCGAGCAGTTCAACGACTTTATCGCCAACCCCAAGGTTAACGGCTACCAGTCCCTGCACACCACGGTTATGGCGCGCGGCGGGGTGAAGTTCGAAGTGCAGATTCGTACACGCGAAATGCACCAGATCGCCGAGAGCGGGATTGCGGCGCACTGGCAATACAAGATCGGCAAGGAAACCGCCCGTGTCACGCAGGCGGACGCCCACGAGTGGCTGAGTGGGCTTATGGAAGCGCATTCCCAGGAAAAAGATTCCGTGCGGTTTCTGGAAAATATGCAGGTCGACCTGTTCCCCGACGAGGTTTACCTGTTTACCCCCAAGGGCGCGATTATCCGCCTGCCCAAAGGTGCAACCTGTGTCGATTTCGCCTATGCGGTGCATACCGAGCTGGGCAATCACTGCGTGGCTGCACGCGTGGATAACCAGCTTGCTTCACTCGGCGATCAGCTTGAATCGGGCCAGATGGTCGAGATCATCACCGCTCGCCATGCCCGGCCCAATGCCGCCTGGCTGCAGTTTCTGCGCACGGCCAAGGCGCGTGCTGGAGTGCGCGCCTATTTGAAAACCCAGCGCGCGGACAAGGCCCAGCGCCTGGGCGAGCGTTTGTTGGACAAGGCGCTGCGCGACATGGGGCTATCTGCGCGCAAGTTGAAGAAAGACGACATCGAGCGTGGCCTGCAGGAAATGCAGGAAAGCGATATGCCCGCCCTGCACGTGAGCATCGGCCTGGGCAGCCGTCTGGCGCCGTTGGTGGCCCGGCACTTCTTGCCTGAGCACAGCAAGCCGCAAGACGCCCCCCGGCGTCAGCGTGGCGCGCCGCTGGCGGTGCAGGGCACGGAAGGTCTGGTGGTTGAATTTGCCAAGTGCTGCCATCCGGTACCCGGAGACGTTATTCATGGCCAGATCAATGTCGGCCGGGGGATGCTCGTGCACCGTTTTGGTTGCAGCCTGTCGGAAAAGAAAACCCGCCCGGCTGATCGTGTTGAACTGGTCTGGTCAGACACGGTGACGGGTGAATACCCGGTAGAACTGCGCGTGTCCTCGCGCAATCAGCGCGGTGTGCTCGCGCGCCTGACCGCAAAATTATCCGAAGCCGATTGCAATATCGAAAGTGTAACTTTCCCGGAGCGGTCCGGCGCGGTATCTTCGATTCGCTTTCTGGTGTCGGTAACCGACCGCCAGCATCTGGCCAACGTTATACGCCGCCTGCGCCGCTTGTCCGCTGTCGAGCGTGTTACCCGGGCGTGATAGCGACCGTCAACTATCTCATAACAGGAGACTTGCTCTATGCCCCGCGAAGTGATCTACACCGAAAACGCCCCGCAGGCGATTGGCGCCTATTCCCAGGCCGTGCGCTGTGGCGGTACGGTGTATATATCCGGCCAGATTCCGATTGACCCGCAAACACAGGAACTGGTAAGCGGCGATTTTGCTGCCGAAGTGCGCCAGGTTTTCGCCAACCTGCAAGCCGTAGCCGAGGCTGCTGGCGGGCGTTTGAGTGATGCTGTAAAGATCGGCATTTATCTTACCGACATGAATGACTTTGCCGCTGTGAACATCGCTATGCAGGCCGCATTTCCCGAACCTTTCCCGGCGCGTGCGGCGGTGGGTGTGGCCGCTCTGCCCAAAGGCGCCCGGGTCGAGGCCGACGCCATTCTCGTGCTTGCTTAGTCTCCGCAGGTGAAAGCGGACGATGCCATAACCACGCTCAAAGGGGTGGGCCCGGGGGTGGCATCGAAACTGGAAAAACTGGGGTTGCGCAGCGTTGGCGATTTATTGTTCCATTGCCCTCTGAGATACGAAGACCGCACCCGACTGACGCCCGTGCAGGCATTGCGCGTCGGCCTGCATGCGCTGGCACTGGTGCGCGTCGAACAGGCGGAAATGCATCGCGGCCGTCGTCGCAGTCTGGTGGTTTCTACCAGCGACGGCGAAGCGCGTTTATGGCTGCGGTTTTTCCATTTCAGCCAGGCCCAGGTGCAGCAGTTCCAGCCCGGAACCTGGGTGCAGGTGTTTGCCGAGGCACGCCCCGGACGCCAAGGCATGGAAATGGTGCATCCGGAGTACCGCATCGTGGCCGAACGCGCGCAGGGCGAAAAAGTCGCCGCGCGTTTAACGCCGGTGTACCCCACCACCAGCGGCATTACCCAGCCGCGATTACGCCAGTGGGTAGAAACCGCGTTGTCTTGCATGCATACGCCGGAATTCCTGCCGGAGCTGGTTCCCGAGGAAGTTCGACTGGACCGCGGCATGCCGGCGTTGTCGCAAGCTCTGCGGATGTTGCATGCTCCGAATCCAGATGTGGATCTGGCGGCACTTGTGGCTGGCACGCATCCGGCGATACGCCGCCTGGCGTTTGAAGAATTACTGGCACAACAGATTGGTTTGCGGGCGCGGCGTCAACGCATACGCAAACACCGCGCGCCGGCCCTGGCGGGCAGCGGAAAACAACTCAAATCGTTATACGCCGAACTGGGCTTTGAATTTACCGCGGCGCAGAAACGGGTGCTCGCGGAAATTTTGGCGGACATGAGCACGCAAAGCCCCATGCTGCGCCTGCTGCAGGGCGATGTAGGCTCCGGCAAAACCGTGGTGGCGGCTGCGGCCGCGGTAACGGCGGTGGAATCCGGATGGCAGGCCGCGTTTATGGCGCCCACCGAATTGCTGGTGGAGCAGCATTTCAGAAATATGCAGGCATGGCTGGCGCCACTGGATATGCCGGTCTGGTTGCTCACCGGGCGATTAGCAAAAACAGATCGAAGTTCAGTCCTGGCAAATTTGGCGGGCAGCGAACCCGGCGTCGTCGTCGGCACGCACGCGCTGTTTCAGGACGACGTGGCTATGCCGAAACTCGGGCTGGTCATAGTCGATGAGCAGCATCGCTTTGGCGTGCATCAACGCTTGGCCCTGCGCAACAAGGGCGCGGCGCGCAATCGTTATCCGCATCAGCTCATCATGACGGCCACGCCCATCCCGCGCACCCTGGCGATGAGCGCCTACGCGGACCTGGATACCTCGGTGATTGACGAATTGCCGCCAGGCCGCCAGCCGGTAACCACCGTGGCGCTCTCCGAAAAACGGCGAACCGAAGTATTGCAAAGAGTCGCCCAGGCCTGCGCGCAGGGCCGCCAGGCCTATTGGGTTTGTACGCTGATCGAGGAATCCGAAACCCTGCAATGCCGGGCTGCCGAGGCCACCGCGGAGGAGCTGGCCACGACTTTGCCGCACCTGCACATCGGGCTGGCGCATGGCCGTATGACGGGTGCGGCCAAGGAAAAGGCCATGCTGGCGTTCAAGCAGGGCGAGGTGGATTTGCTGGTCGCGACTACGGTTATCGAAGTGGGTGTGGACGTGCCCAATGCGTCGTTAATGGTTATCGAAAACGCCGAACGCCTGGGGTTGTCCCAGTTGCATCAACTGCGCGGACGGGTCGGGCGCGGCCACACACAAAGTCATTGCGTATTAATGTATCAACCGCCGCTGGGGGAAACCGCGCGCCAGCGCATCGGCGTGTTGCGCGCGAGTAACGATGGCTTTGTTATTGCCCGAGAGGATTTGAAATTACGCGGTCCCGGCGAAGTCCTTGGCACGCGCCAGACCGGGGCCATTGAATTCAGAATCGCCGATCTGATGCGCGACGCCGATATGGCCCCCGCCGCGCAGGCTGCGGCAGATCGCATGCTGCAAGCCCATCCGCAAGCCGCGCAGGCGCTGATGGATCGCTGGCTGGGGCGCGAATCCGCCTATGCTAGTGTTTAAATGGTTGATGCAAAAGTCCATCCTTGGACTTTTGCATAGACGCAACACAAAAACGTGGTTTTTGCGTTTCTTCATTTTCAAGCACTTACAGTGCTTGAAAATGTTGGCACATCCCTGTGCCAAGCGGGAACTGCCATAAAACTGCGTTTTTCACCAGCACCCTAAATCCCAGCCACAGGAGACACCATGGGATCCGCATTAAGCAATGTCGCCGCCGGCGGGCGACGCCGCGTGTCCTACGTGCTCGAACGTATCCGTAATCTGCTGCAATTCCGGCTGGAGCAACTCATCGTGCGCGGCGCGCTCTCGCGCTTGTTCGTCATTGCGATGGTCATGGGGTTGTTATCGCTGATCGCCGGCCTGCTGGTGTATTACTGGGTGGACAGTTTTGCTGATGCCGGTGCGTCCATCTGGTGGGCCTTTCTGCACTTAACCGATTCGGGTTATCTGGGCGACGATGAGGGTACGTTGCTGCGGGTTATCTCCACATTCATGACGATTGCCGGCGTGGTGCTGTTTATCGGTGCGCTCATTGCGATTATGACGCAATGGCTGAACGAAACCATCGAGCGGCTGGAACAGGGCCTGACCCCGATTGCCCAGAATAACCACGTGCTGATTCTGGGCTGGACCAATCGTACCGCCGTGATGGTGGAGCAACTCATGCTTGCCGAAGGGCGCGTCAAGCGCTTTCTGCGCAGCCATGGCGCCGGCAAACTCAGGATCGTAATCCTGGCCGAACGCGTCGGCCCGGCCCTGGTGCAGGAACTCAAGGATCGTCTGGGGCCGCTCTGGAATTCCCGCCAGATCACCTTGCGCAGCGGTTCCGCCATGCGTCTGGAGCATCTGCTGCGCGTGGATTATCTACACGCCGCAGTCATCCTGTTGCCCGCTTCGGAGTTTGGCAGCGGCGCCTCGGCGCCGGACGAACGCACGATTAAAACCCTGATGACAGCCGCCCACTCGGATACCCGTACTCCAAGCGACAAACTCCCGCTAATGGTTACCGAGCTGTTTGACGCCGATCAGTTACGCGCGGCGCGGCGCGCCTATCCCGGCCCGGCGGAGATGATCGGCACGGGCTTGCTGATCAGCCGGCTGATGGCCCAGAACAGCCGTCATCGTGGCTTGTCCAGCGTCTACAGCGAGCTACTCAGCGAGGGCGGCAACCAGATCTATATTCGCGACTTCAAACAATTCACCGGCAAACCGCTGGCCGCGCTGGCCGAAGCGTTTGAACATGCTGTCCTGCTGGGCGTCACACGGGCGCAGACGCAGAAATTCATACCCCTCTACGGCGAGCCGGATTATGTGCTGGCCGACGACGACCGGCTGGCATTGATAGCGCAGGATTTCGACACCTGTGAAGCACGTCGTGGTTTCAAGACCGGCGAGCTGCCCCTGCCGTCGCAAGACCTGGAAGCGGATCGGCGCATGCAGGACCGGCATGTGCTATTGCTCGGCTGGAACCAGAAAGTACCGGCGTTAATCCGGGAATTCGATGCCTATAAACGCGAATCCGTGGTCGTGGACGTGGTCTCCATGGTGGCACCGGAAGACCGGCAGCAACAACTGGCGCGGCGCGGCATTGTGACGCAGCACGCCCAGGTTCATCAGTTGGAGGGCGACATCACCTCGCGTTTCGAGATGTTCGGATTCGAGCCCGGCAGTTATGACAACATCATTCTGGTTGCCAGTGACTGGCTGGGCAGCGCCGAGCATGCCGATGCTCGCAGTCTGCTGGGGTATCTGGTGCTGGCCAAAGTGCTGGAAGACGCCCACGCCGCGCCGCCGATTCTGGTGGAGACCATGTCTGCCGGCAACCGCGGCCTGTTTTCGGCGCCGAATGTTGAATTACTGGTTAGCCCGGATTTGCAAAGTCATATGCTCAGTCAGGTGGCGCTGCGCCGCGAATTGCACTGGGTGATGGAAGAGTTATTTGGCGCCAGCGGTGCCGAGGTGGGTTTTCGCCCGGTATCTGCCGAAGATGAAAACGACAGCAGTCTTACTTTCCGCAGCCTGCAGCAACGTCTTGCCGCCCGGGGAGAAATCCTGCTCGGCCTGATGCGCCACACCGACAAGGTCAGCCAGATACAAATTAATCCGCCCGGCAAGCACGCGCCTATGCGCCTGCAGGCCACGGACGAGTTGATCGTGCTGGATGTGGTTTAAATAAAAGTGACTCTCACGTTGAATCAGGTCGTGGATCTGTGCCGCTGCGTATACCCTTTTTCAAAACACAGAGTCGCACGGAGGCGCATAGAGGAAAGGTTTCAAGACAAGCAAACCCTCCGTGCGCCTCTGTATTTATAACCAAATTCAGAAGAAAGTGAATAATCTGGAATACGCTCGTGCACCGCTGATTGCAATTGCAGCTGACGCGGTTTTAGTCGGCGCCTGAGCCATCCTCTTTAGGCGGCGCATTTCGAAACCACACATCGCGCTGCGGGAAGGCGATGGAAACGCCGTGTTCACGAAAAATCGTGTCGATGGCAAAGTTCAAATCCGAGACCACGACGTAACGCATCGCGATCTGGTGGATGAAGACCTTTAACTCGAAGTTCAGCGAATTGTCGCCAAAACTTGAGAAGAAAACGATCGGCCCCGGCACGTTGGCCTCGCCTTTCTTGATCACCAGCGGATGATCTTTGGCCACGTCCAGCAGCAATTTTTCCACCAGCGCCGTATCGCTGCCGTAAGCGGCACCGACGGTGGTGGTAATGCGTCCGTAATGATCACGCAGGTTCCAGTTCTTGACGTGATTCATCAGCATTTCCGAGTTCGGCACGATTACGCTCATGCGGTCTAGCGTTTCGATCTCGGTGGAGCGGATGCGCATGCGCCGCACATAGCCCTCGGTCATGTTTACGGTCACGTAATCGCCGGTGCGGATGGGGCGTTCAAACAGCAGAATAATGCCGGAGACAAAATTGTTGACCACATTCTGCAGGCCGAAACCGATACCCACCGAGAGCGCCCCGGCAATAATTGCGAGCTTGGATAAGTCGAAACCCGCGTAGTTCAGCCCCATCAGCCCCGCAAGCATGAAGGCCCCATACGCGAATAAGGTGGCAACGGCTTCACGCGTATGTGCTTCCAGCGGCGTGCGCGTCAGCCATTTGTGTTCCAGCCGCCCGGCCAGCCAGCGGATGAAAGTGATTAGCGCAGCGAACAGCACAATACCCAGCAACACCTCGTATCTTGAAGTTGCCGAGAGAAATCGGGATGCTGATCCTGATGAAGCGGCCGGGTGGGTAGAGGCTGACAAGACTTTAGGCGATACAGCCTGTGGGTCAGATAAGTCCGCCGACCTGTTTTTTCTTTCATCGATTCCGAAGGGTAACTTAGGCCCGGCACTGCGCCGAGAGCCTGCATACGAGGATGCGCAAGATGA
>JBDNIO010000266.1:0-17205 GCA_041688215.1 Salinisphaeraceae bacterium
ATGCCGATGATTCATCTGGCTGAACGACGCGGGCATCTCAAGGCAGTATTCATGTGCGCCATCGCCCTGCTCGCGTTGAGTAATGCCGCGCTGCTGTGGTTGCCGGCCACGTTGTGGGCAATAGCCGGCGTGTTGTTTACGTTTTTCGCGGCATTCAACCTGCTGGAGGCAACGCTACCGTCCCTGATTTCCCGCGTATGCCCGCAACAGTTGCGCGGCGCGGGCATGGGTATGTATTCGTCCAGCCAGTTTATGGGCGCTTTTGCCGGCGGTAGCCTCGGCGGTATTGCGGCGCAGAATCTGGGGCCCCACGGTGTGTTTGCGGGTAGTGCATGTTTGGCAGTCATCTGGCTGTTTCTGGCCAGCGGGTTGCGCCCTCCCGTTGCCAGCGAGGCGGTAAGCAGGGCAGACTAGACGACTTGCTCGATCGAGTTGAAGAATTTATCAGGAGAGGCACATGGCACGGGGCATAAACAAGGTAATTTTGATTGGTAATCTGGGCGCGGACCCGGAGACACGCTACGCCGCGAACGGCACTGCCATTACCAACGTAAATCTGGCTACCTCCGATGGCTGGAAAGACAAACAAACCGGCGAAATGCAGGAACGCACCGAATGGCACCGTGTAGTGTTTTTCGCGCGCCTTGCGGAAGTGGCCGGTGAATACCTGCGCAAGGGCAGCAAGGTTTACGTGGAAGGCCGCATCCAGACGCGCAAATGGCAGAATAAGGACGGCCAGGATCAATACACCACCGAAATTGTAGCTAACGAAATGCAGATGCTGGATTCCAAAGGCGGCGGCACAGCTGACTTCAGTGGTCCTTCCGGTGGCGGCAAACAGCAACGTCCGCAACAGCAAAACCAGAACCAGAACCAGCAGCAACAGCAACAACAGCGCCCGCAGCCTGCGCCAGCCGACACCAGCTTCGACGGCGGCGACATGGACGACGATATTCCGTTTTAGCTTGTAGTGGCTATAACGATAATTCAGGTGTCGCATAAAAACGCGTCAGCGTAGGAGGCATAGACGACTCACACATTTGATTATAACCACAGAGGCGCCTCTGCGCGCCTCTGTGGTTATAAAAGAAGATTGAAAAATATGTAACGCGACTTCGCCACAACCTGATTCTGCTCAAGAGTCCCTTAGCGTTTACGAGCGCAGTGATGTTGCGTGTACGAGCATGCTCAGGCAGGCATCGATCAGGTTTTCGGCCTCGCCTGCCAGGTCGAAACTGTCTGGCAGTAGCAGCCAAGTGGACAATAGCCCACGAATATAGCTGTGGATGGTAATCGACGCCTTGCGGGCGTCCAGATCCGCCGGCAGCTGGCCGCGTGCAATGGCGTTGCGCAGTGATTGCTCGGTGCGCGCAAAGGCTTCCAGATGCAGGGCTTCCTGGCGTTCGACCAGCTCACCCATCTCGCAAATGAATTCACATTTATGAAAGAGAATTTCCAGCACTTGCCGTTGGCGTGGGTTATGCACTGTTTCGCGCAAAATCAGAACCAGCAAATCACGTAGCCGGTCCAGCGGGTCGGGCTCGGCGTCACTGGCGGTTTGCTTTGACAGCGATTCAATTGGTAGGTGCACGCGTGCATGCATCTGGTTGAAAAGGTCGACCTTGTTCTCGAAATGCCAGTAGATCGCACCGCGGGTAACGCCGGCGGCGCAGGCGATGTCACTTAGCGACGTATGCGAAACGCCTTTTCTCTGGAATAGGGTCCCGGCTGCGTCGAGGATAAGTTCGCGCGTTGCCTGTGCCTCTTGCTTGGTTTTTCTGACCATGAAACATCCCCGCACGACACCTTTTGCACCCGGAGATGTCCACAAAAGGTTGGTGGTTTTTCGGGCTGGGCACATCGTACTGTGTGCTGCCCGTTTACATACATACATGAACGTATGTATAGTAACATATCATTATCCATTGTATAAGCGGCCGTAGTTATTAGCTGCGCAGGTCGTTTACGCCGACTTGCGGTACCAGGAAAGGCAATGCCCACAACAACATTTTTTGCTCGTTTCGCTGTGATGCTGGCTATTGCATCGGTATTGTTGCCGGGTTGTGGCCATGAGAGCGAGCAGTCACAACAGCCTGAGTCAGCGCCTGAGGTGGGTGTAGTCGAGTTGCAGACGCAAGCAGTTGAATTGTTTACCGAATTACCCGGTCGCACGACTGCCAACCGGGTGGCTGAGGTACGCCCGCAAGTGGGCGGCATCATCGAACAACGTTTGTTCAAGGAGGGCAGTCAGGTTAGATCCGGCGATCAGTTGTACCAGATAGACGCCCGCTCTTATCGCGCCGAATATAATCGTGCCAAGGCGGGTCTGGCCAAAGCTCGCGCCGCGGTAAACGCCGCGCGAGTGCGCGAGCGCCGGTTTCGCGAACTGCTGGACGATAACGCCGTCAGCGAACAGGCCTACGACGACACCAACGCCACCCTGCAGCAGGCCCTGGGCGATCTGGGCGTAGCTGAAGCTGCGCTGGAAACAGCGCAAATTAATCTGGAATACACGCGGGTGAAAGCGCCCATCGATGGTCAGATAGGCGCCTCAAGGATAACCGAGGGCGCGCTGGTGACTGCCGATCAGGCCGCGCCCTTGGCCCAGGTCACGCAACTGGATCCCATTTTTGTGGATATTTCGCGCTCCACCGCCGAACTATTGCGGCTTAAAAAGGAATTCGAGCGCGACACCCTGGAAAAAGCCGGCCCCGGTCAGGCTGAAGTTACCCTGTTGCTGGAAGATGGCAGCGAATACGCGCATACCGGCACCCTGCAGTTTTCCGGCGTGACGGTAGACCCCGCCACCGGCGCGGTTACCCTGCGCGCTTTGTTTCCCAACCCCGAACGCGATTTGCTGCCCGGCATGTATGTGCGCGCCAGGCTAAGTGAGGGCGTGAAACAACAGGCCATTCTGGTGCCGCAACAGGGCGTAACCCACAATTCCGAAGGCCGGGCCACGGTATTGCTGGTTACCGACGACGGCACGGTGAAAAAGCAGCAGGTCGAAACGCGGCAGGCTATTGGTGCGTTCTGGCTGGTGAGCAAAGGCCTGTCCGTCGGCGACAAGGTGATTGTGACCGGGCTGCACCACGCCGAACCGGATGCAAAAGTAACGCCGGTCGAAGCCGAGATTCCCAACAAGCCGGCGCCAGGTGTGTTGGAGTCCGGTGCTAGCGGCCCGGCGCTTGACCCTGCTATGGACGGGGCCCGCGGCGATAATCCGGCGCCTCAGGAAAAAAGCGATCAGCAGCCGGAGCCGGCCGTCGATGGCTAATTTTTTCATCGACCGGCCCATATTTGCCTGGGTAATCGCCATCGTAATCATGCTGGCGGGCGCGCTGGCGATTCGTACCCTGCCAGTCGAACAGTTCCCCACAGTGGCGCCGCCGTCGATTGAAATTCGCGCCACTTATCCGGGTGCGTCCGCCGACACCGTGTCCAACGCGGTAACGCAGGTGATCGAACAGCAGATGACCGGGGTCGACCGGCTGCTCTACATCGCATCTTCCAGCGATTCCACCGGCACGCTGCGTATTACCCTCACATTTGAGCCGGGCACCGATCCGGACATTGCCCAAGTGCAGGTGCAGAACAAGCTGCAACTGGCCGAGCCGCTGTTGCCGCAACCGGTGCAGGAGCAGGGCGTGCAGGTGGTCAAGGCCAACTCCGGCTTTTTGATGGTACTGGCGCTGATCTCCAGCGACGGGCGGCTGGGTCGCACGGGCCTTGCGGATTTCGTGGCATCCACAATACAAGAGCCGCTGGGTCGGGTAGACGGCGTTGGCACCACGCAGTTGTTTGGTTCGCAATATGCCATGCGCGTGTGGCTGAATCCGGAAAAACTGAACCAGTACAAACTCAGCGTAAATGACGTACGCGCGGCGATTGAGGTGCAGAATAATCAGGTTACCGCCGGCCAGTTGGGCGGCCTACCCGCGGTTGAAGGCCAGCAGCTGACGGCCAGTATCATCGCCCAGACCCGGCTGGAAACGCCCGAAGAATTCCGCAAAATTCTGTTAAAGACCCAACCCGACGGCTCGCGTGTGGAGTTGGGTGATGTTGCGCGCATTGCACTGGGCAGCGAAAACTACGGCGTGTTGTCCTACTACCAGGGCAAGCCCGCCGCGGGGCTCGGTATCAATCTGGCGCCGGGCGCGAATGCGCTGGATACCGCTGAGCGGGTGCGCGCCCGCATCGCGGAATTAACCCGATTCTTCCCCGACGGCGTCGAAGCAAAAATCCCCTACGACACTACGCCGTTCGTGGAAGTGGCGATCGACGAGGTCTACAAAACCCTGTTCGAGGCCATTCTGCTGGTGTTCCTGGTGATGCTGCTGTTCCTGCAGAACTTGCGGGCCACGTTAATCCCGACCATCGCCGTGCCGGTGGTCTTGCTCGGCACCTTCGGGATCATGGCGGTGGCCGGTTTTTCCATCAACATGCTCACTATGTTTGGCCTGGTGCTGGCGATTGGCCTGCTGGTGGACGACGCCATCGTCGTAGTCGAAAACGTCGAACGCGTGATGGAAGAAGAGGGCCTGAGCCCGCGCGAGGCCACGCGTAAATCCATGCGCCAGATTACCGGCGCGCTGGTGGGTATTGGCGTTGTCCTGTCCGCGGTGTTTATTCCCATGGCCTTCTTTCCCGGTTCTACCGGCGCCATCTACCGGCAATTTTCGCTCACCATTGTGTCGGCTATGACTCTGTCGGTGCTGGTCGCGCTGATCTTGACGCCAGCCCTGTGCGCTACATTATTGAAGCCGCCAGAAGAGGAGAAAAAAGGCCCGCTAAAACGCTACCTGGGCTGGTTTAACCGCGGGCTGGACAAGGGCATACGCGGCTACCAGTCCTCGGTTACGCATATCAGCCGGCACTGGCTGCCTTATGTCGTGGTCTATGTTGTGATTGTGGGCGTGCTCGCGGTGCTGTTCCTGCGTCTGCCCAGTGCTTTCTTGCCTAATGAGGACCAGGGGCTGCTGCTGGCGCAAGTCGCCATGCCGCCCGGTGCTACCCAGCAGCGCACGCTCGATACCGTGAATCAGGTACGTGATCATTTCGCCAAACAGGACGCGGTGGAAGGCGTATTCAGCATCGCCGGGTTCGGCTTCGCAGGACGCGGCCAGAATGTCGGCTTGGCCTTCATCAACCTCAAACCCTGGGCGCAGCGAAATATCGAAACCGAGAGCGCTCAGGCAATTATCGAGGGCTCGAAAAAACCGTTTTCGAAAATCAAGGATGGCGAGGTTTTCGCCTTTAACTTGCCCTCCGTACGCGGGCTGGGTAATGCCACCGGTTTCGATCTGCAACTGCAGGATCGCGGTAATATCGGTCATGACGCACTGGGCGAGGCGCGTTCCGAGTTAATCCGCTTGGCCAAAAAAAGCCCGGTAGTGACCAACGTGCGTCCCAACGGTCAGGAAGATAACCCGCAGTACAAGATCGACGTCGATTTTGCCAAGGCGCGAGCGCTAAGTGTACCGCTGGAATCCATCAGCGACATGCTTACGGTCGCCTGGGGTTCGCGCTACGTGAATGACTTTCTCGACAAGGGCCGCGTCAAACGCGTTTACCTGCAGGCCGATGCGCCGTACCGCATGTTGCCCAGCGATTTTGAGCGCTGGTACGTGCGTAATACGGATGGCGAACTAGTGCAATTCAGCGCACTCGCCAAAGGCCGCTGGATTTACGGCTCGCCGCGTCTGGAGCGCTATAACGGCGTGCCGTCAATGCAGATACTGGGCGAACCCGCAGAGGGTTACAGTTCCGGCGAGGCCCTGGACGAAATGGAGCGCATCGTGGACAAGCTCCCCGAAGGCACCGGCTCGGCGTGGTCCGGGGTGTCGCTGCAGCAGGTGCAATCCGGCTCGCAGGCGCCGTTTCTGTATGCGATTTCCCTGATCGTAGTATTTCTGGCGCTAGCGGCGCTGTATGAAAGCTGGTCCATCCCGTTTTCGGTGATGCTGGTAGTGCCGCTGGGCGTGCTCGGCGCGGTGCTCGCGGCGATGACGCGCGGGTTGACCAACGACGTTTTCTTCCAGGTCGGCATTCTGACTACCATTGGTCTTGCGGCAAAAAACGCGATTCTGATTGTGGAATTCGCCAAGGATTTGCAGGCAGAAGGCTATAAGCTGATGGAGGCAACGCTTGAAGCTGCCCGCATTCGACTGCGCCCGATTCTGATGACATCCATGGCGTTTTCCCTGGGCGTAACACCCTTGGCGCTAAGCTCCGGCGCGGGTGCGGCGGCGCGCATCGCCATTGGCACGGCGGTGTTGGGCGGCATGCTCTCGGCCACGTTCCTGGCGATCTTCTTCATCCCGCTGTTCTATTTATTGATTCGCCGTTTGGCGGGTGATGAACGCCGGGCCGCGGACGCCAGCCGTGGTAATCCGGCGCCGACGGTCCAGCGATGATCAAGTTACGAAGTCTTGCATTAGCGGCCGCAGCCATGTTCGCCACCGGCTGCACCTTGATCCCCGAGTATGAACGTCCCGAAGTTCAGGTGCCGCAAGCCTGGCCGGAGGGCCCCGCCTATGTGCAGGCCAGCGAGAATGATGCGGCCCCGGCAAGCACGGTCGGTTGGCGGGATTTCTTCATCGACCCGCAACTCAAAGGCCTGATCGAACGCGCACTGGAAAACAGCCCCGATGCGCGCATCGCAGCGCTGAACGTTGAGCGCACGCGCGCCCGCTACCGTATCCAGCGTGCTGAACTGGCGCCGGGGGGTCAACGGTCAGGCCAGTTATACCCGCCGGCAAACGCCGTCCAGTTTTAGCAGCAGCGATACCGGCGGCGGGGGTGACGGCATTACCGGTGGCTCTACATCAAGCAGTGGCGGCGGCGGTGTTTTTGATTTTTACAGGGTCGGCGTGGGGCTTACCGAGTACGAACTCGACCTGTTCGGCCGCGTGCGCAGCCTCAAGCAGCAGGCGCTGCAGGAATATCTCGCCACCACCGAGGCGCGCCGGGCGGCGCAAATCTCGTTGATTGCTGAAGTAGCCAACAGCTATCTCGACCTGCTGGCGAACCGCGAATTGCTTGCCCTGGCTAACCAAGACCTGAAGATACGCAACGAGGCCATGCGTATATTAAACCGCCGTTATGAGGTCGGCACGATTTCGCAACTGGATTTGCGCCGCGGCGAAACGCTGGTGGCCACTGTGCAGGCGGATATCGCGCTACACACCCGCCTGAGTGCGCGCAGCCGCAACGCCTTGCAGGCGTTGGTGGGTGCGCCGCTGCCCGATACCCTGCTGGCCGGGGAAAGTCTGGAGTCGCCGAAGTTCGCCGCCCGCCCGAGTACCGGTCTGGATTCCGAATTGCTTTTGCGCCGCCCCGATGTGCTGGCCGCCGAGCATCAGTTAAAGGCCGCGAACGCCAATATCGGGGCCGCACGCGCGGCGTTTTTCCCGCGTATTTCGCTGATTGGAAGTTACGGCACCATCAGTACGGACTTGTCCGGATTATTTTCCGCCGGGTCCACCGCCTGGAGCTTTACGCCGCAACTTTCGCTGCCGATTTTCGAAGGTGGCCGCAATCGCGCGGAACTGGATGTGGCCCAGGTGAGCAAGAAAATCGAGGTGGCCAACTACCAGAGCGCCATCCAGACCGCGTTCCGCGAAGTTGCCGACGCGCTGGCCGGCCTCGGTACGCTCGAAGACGAGCTCAGCGCACGGCGCTCGCTGGTTAAATCCGGAAAAATCAGCTTTGAATTGTCGGTCAAGCGCTATCAATACGGCGCCGACACTTTCTTTGCCGTGCTGGATGCGCAGCGCACTTATTATCAGGTGCGCCAGGATCTGATCGAATTGCAGCTCGCCGAATTAACCAACACCGTGAATCTGTACAAGGTGCTGGGTGGCGGTTGGCGCGAACATGCGGTGGACGCTGAAGAGGCACAGACTGATTCTGCAACTCCGCCCGAGTTATCGTTCTGGTCACGGCTGTCGTCGTACCTGCCGGCGCGAGACTGACATCGAATCTATTCGTTAACCAAATCCAAACGCCGTTCAACCCGGTCCAGACGCTCATCGATGCGATCAACACGCCGGGAAATGGAAGCGTATTGTTCTTCCAAGTGCCCAAGTCTATGCTTTACTTCGATAAACTGATCTCTTGTTTCCGAGCGAAAAGTCTGTACGTCGCTGCGCAGGCCACGTAGTTGTTCCAGAATTAGATTATCGACATCGCTCATTTGAGTAATCTACCAGTATCTTGCGTAACTGGATAGCAATTTGGCGAGCCGGACAAATAAGTTCCATTGGCATTCATTACCTGATGCAGTGGTTATGAATGCGTCAAGTAACGTAAAATACCCGCCTATTCGATCAATATCGCCGTATGACGCAAAAAGTTTTTGTAAAAACCTGGGGCTGCCAGATGAACGAGTACGACTCCGCCAAGATGGTGGAAGTACTGCGTGAATACAACGGCGCCGAGCGGGTGGACAGCGCCGAAGCCGCAGACATCCTGTTGCTCAATACCTGCTCCGTGCGTGAAAAAGCACAGGAGAAGCTGTTCTCGCAACTGGGCCGCTGGCGGCCGCTGAAAGAGGCCAACCCCAAGCTGATCATCGGCGTCGGCGGCTGTGTGGCTTCCCAGGAAGGCCATGCCATCCGTGAGCGCGCGCCGTTTGTGGACATGGTGTTTGGGCCGCAAACCCTGCATCGCTTGCCCGAGATGGTGAACAACGTAGTCGATAACCGCACGGCGGTCATAGACATCGCATTCCCGGAAATCGAGAAATTCGACCGCTTGCCCGAGCCGCGTGCCGACGGGCCCACCGCGTTCGTTTCCATTATGGAGGGCTGCTCCAAATACTGCAGTTTCTGCGTGGTGCCTTACACGCGCGGCGAAGAAATCAGCCGTCCGTTTGATGACGTGATTCTGGAAATTTCCGAACTCGCCGCCCAGGGCGTGAAAGAAATCACCTTGCTCGGCCAGAACGTAAACGGCTATCGCGGGCGGATGGTTGACGAGGAGGGGCGCGACGCCACGGTGTGCGACTTGGCGCTTTTGGTAAATTACGTTAATGAAATAGACGGCATTGAGCGCATCCGCTACACCACTTCGCATCCGCTGGAATTTTCTGACGAGTTAATAGACGCATACGCGCAAACGCCCAGGCTGGCGAATTGTCTGCATCTGCCGGTGCAGTCGGGATCCGATCGTATTCTGGAGCACATGAAGCGCGGGTATACGGTGGCGTCGTTCAAGCAGAAAATTGCCAAGCTGCGCCGGATTCGCCCGGATATCAGTCTTTCGACGGACATCATTGTCGGCTATCCCGGCGAGACTGACGAGGATTTCGAGGCCACCATGCAATTAGTCGAGGAAATGCGCTTCGATCAGGCCTTCTCCTTCATCTACAGCAAACGTCCCGGCACGCCCGCGGCGGATATGGATGATCCGCTACCGCGCGAGGTCAAACAAAAACGCCTTAAACGCCTGCAGGATCGCATCAACGAATTTAACGCCGAGTATATGCAGGCCATGGTGGGAACGGTGCAGCGGGTGCTGGTCGAAGGTCCCGCCAAGCGCGGTGGCAACCAATTAGCCGGACGCACGGACTCCAATCGCTGGGTTAACTTTGACGGCGACCCGCGGCTTATAGGGCATTTCGTGGAAGTCACCGTCACCGAAGCTCTGCGTAATTCTCTGCGGGGGCGCGTTGTGGCTATTGAAGAAGACGTCGCCGTACCCGCTTAGTGGCCGCTTCGACTCAATCATCATCCTTAAGCCTCACGCTGGAGCCGGCCGACACCGACCGGCTCGCCAATCTGTGCGGCGCGCAGGATGAACACCTGCGTCAGATCGAACGCGATCTGGATGTGCAAATCCATAACCGCGGTAATCATTTTCAACTGCACGGCAGTCCGCAAGCTGTGTCAGCGACTGAAACCGTGCTGCGTGAACTTTATGCGGCCTCCAGTTTCGGTCCGGTCTCCTCCGAGCGCGTGCACATCGGCGTGCACTCGGCTGGCCGCGACGCCAACGGTAGCGACGCGCAAGACCCTGAGTTTGCCGAAGTCACCATTAAAACCCGGCGCGGTATGGTCCGCGGGCGCGGGCCGAATCAGCGCCGCTACCTGTTCAACATGGCGCGCCAAGATCTGAATTTCGGCATCGGCCCAGCCGGCACCGGTAAAACCTATTTGGCCGTTGCCAGTGCAGTTGATGCGCTGGAGCGCGACAGCGTTCGCCGGATATTATTGGTGCGCCCGGCAGTGGAAGCGGGCGAGCGTCTGGGTTTCCTGCCCGGCGATCTGGCCCAGAAAATCGACCCCTATCTGCGCCCGCTGTACGACGCACTCTACGAAATGCTGGGCTTTGAAAAAGTTGTGCGGCTGATTGAACGCCGTGTCATAGAAATTGCGCCATTGGCTTATATGCGTGGTCGCACGCTAAACGAATCCTTCATTATTCTGGATGAAGCGCAGAACTCGACTGTCGAACAGATGAAGATGTTTCTGACTCGTATCGGCTTTGGCTCCACCGCGGTGGTTAACGGCGACATGACGCAAACCGATTTACCTCGGCATAAAGATTCCGGTTTGCGCCACGCGGTGAATGTTCTAAAAGGTGTTGAAGGCATTAGCGTGACGCATTTCGTCAGCAAAGACGTGGTCCGGCATCCGCTGGTGCAGCGCATTGTTGAAGCTTACGAGCGGCACGAGGGCGCCGATTCCTAATGAAGCCAGAAATAGCCATCCAGCGGGCTGCTACCGCGAGCCCGACGGATGAAGAACTAAAAAAATATGCACTGGCAGCGTTGGCGGCAAACCTGAAAGTCGGAGAATTGTGTATTCGAATCGTGGATGCACAGGAAAGTGCCGACCTCAACCAGAGTTATCGCGATAAATCCGGTCCCACGAACGTGCTGTCCTTTCCCTGCGATGCGCAAGTGGACGAGTTCCAACTACTCGGCGATCTGGTGATCTGCGCGCCGGTAGTGGCCGATGAGGCCAAAGCGCAGGGTAAAAACGAAACCGCCCATTGGGCACATATGATCGTGCACGGCGTGCTGCACTTGCTCGGCTATGACCATATCGGCGACCATGAAGCGGTAATTATGGAAGCAAAAGAGCGCGCCATCCTGGCGGGCCTGGGTTTTGCTGACCCCTATTTAAGTCAAAAACCTGATGAGGGTGAATAAAAAGCACTGATGGCGGACGATTCAGAGAGCGACCCCAGTAATAAGGATCCTAAGCCCGGCCGTGGATGGCTGCGCCAGTTCGGTATGAACCTGGCCGGCCCGCCGCGAGACCGGGAAGAATTGGTAGAAGTTCTGCGCGCGGCGCAAGAAGGCGATTTACTCGATATTGATGCCCTCTGGATGATGCAGGGCGTGCTTAATGTGTCCGAATTGCAGGTGCGCGACGTGATGATCCCGCGCTCACAAATGGTCATAATCGAACGCGACGCCAGTGCCGACGAGATTCTGCCTATCGCCATAGAATCAGGCCACTCGCGCTTCCCGGTTATTGCCGAGTCACGCGATGAAGTGGTCGGCATATTGCTCGCGAAAGACATGCTGCGTCTGGCCATGAACGGTCAGGACGCCGAGCCCTTTAACATGGGCGAAGCGCTGCGCCCGGCCGTATTTGTGCCGGAGGCCAAGCGCGTGAATGTCTTGTTAAAAGAATTTCGCGCCTCGCGCAATCACATGGCCGTGGTGGTGGACGAGTACGGCGGCGTGGCGGGCCTGGTTACAATTGAAGATGCGCTGGAACAAATCGTCGGCGATATCGACGACGAATACGACCAGGCCGAGGGTGCCTACATCCTGCGTCAGGAAAAAAACCGCTTTCTGGTGCGCAGCCTTACCCCGGTATCGGAATTCAACCACTACTTCGGTTGCGAATTTTCCGATGAGGAATTCGACACCATCGGCGGCCTGGTGATGCACGAATTTGGGCACATGCCCAAACGCGGGGAATCCGCGGTAATCGGGCGTTTCCAGTTTAATGTGCAGCGAGCCGACAGCCGCCGCATTCATCTATTCCAGTTAGTGGTCCTGCCTGAATCCGAGGAATAACGACTCAATGGGTAACCGCCAAGAAAATTGAACCACGAAGGACACAAAGAACACAAAGACAGAACGCAACACTCTTTGTGACCTTCGTGTTCTTAGTGGTTATCCTTTTTATAACTATCTTTTAAGCTAACTCAATGCAACAAGAATATAACCCGCTCACCCTGGAAGCTGATGTGCAAAGCGAGTGGGCCAACAGTAATGCTTTCGCGGCCAGCGAAGACTTCAGCCGCGAAAAGTTTTACTGCCTGTCCATGTTCCCGTACCCGTCCGGCAAACTGCACATGGGCCACGTGCGCAACTACACCATTGGTGACGTGATCTCACGCTACCAGCGCATGTGCGGTAAAAACGTAATGCAGCCGATGGGCTGGGATGCGTTCGGCTTACCGGCGGAAAACGCAGCGATCAAGAACAAGGTGCCGCCCGCCGAATGGACTTATTCCAACATCGACTACATGCGCGGCCAGTTGCAGCGCCTGGGCTTTGCCTATGACTGGAATCGCGAACTGGCCACCTGCGATCCTGATTACTACCGCTGGGAGCAGTGGCTGTTTACCAGGCTATTCGAAAAAGGGCTGGTTTACCGCAAAAACTCGGTGGTGAACTGGGACCCGGTCGATCAAACCGTATTGGCCAATGAGCAAGTAGAAGACGGCCGCGGCTGGCGCTCCGGCGCGCTGGTCGAACAGCGCGAGATTCCGCAGTGGTTTCTGAAAATCACCGATTTCGCCGACGAATTACTGGACGACCTGAGCAAACTCGAAGGCTGGCCGGATGCGGTGCGCACTATGCAGGCCAACTGGATTGGCCGTTCCGAAGGCGTGGAGATTGATTTCGCGGTCAGCGGAAAAGATCAGCCCATAACCGTATTTACCACGCGCCCCGATACCCTGATGGGCGCAACCTATCTGGCGCTGGCGGCGGATCATCCGCTGGTTCGGGCGCTGGAAGCCAACGACCCTACATTAGCCGCGTTCTGCACCGAGTGCCGCAGCGGCTCCGGCGCGGCTGCTGATCTGGAAACGCGAGAAAAACGCGGTTATGCGCTCGGGCTTACCGCCGTGCATCCGATTAGCGGCGAGCAAATTCCCATCTGGGTCGCCAACTTCGTACTTATGGGCTATGGCACCGGCGCCATCATGAGCGTGCCCGCGCATGACCAGCGGGATTGGGAATTTGCCAAAGCCTACGACTTGCCGATCAAACCGGTAATTGCGCCGAACCCCTCACCCCAACCCTCTCCCCACGCGGGCGAGCGAGGTGAGGTGAGCGCAGCGAAGGGCCAGGGTGAGGGGCAGACCCTGCAACACGCGGATATTCCCGAAACCGCCTTCACCGGCAAGGGAATACTCATAAATTCCGGCGAATTCGACGGCCTGGATTTCCAGGCGGCGTTCGCTGCGATCAGCGCGAAGCTTGGCGCGCAGGGCCGCCGCCGCACGCAGTATCGCCTGCGCGACTGGGGCATTTCCCGCCAGCGTTACTGGGGCTGCCCGATTCCGATAATTTATTGCGAAAAATGCGACGCGGTGCCGGTGCCCGAAGCCGACCTGCCCGTGCGCCTGCCCACAGACGTAACCCCCGAAGGCGCCGGTTCGCCGCTGCCGAAAATGCCTGAGTTCGTAAACGTGGATTGCCCCCAATGCGGCCAGCCCGCGCGCCGCGAAACCGATACTTTCGACACCTTTGTGGAATCGTCCTGGTATTTTGCCCGCTTTGCCTGCGCGGATAACGACGACGCGATGCTCGACGAGCGCGCCAACTATTGGCTGCCGGTGGACCAATACATCGGCGGCGTCGAGCACGCGATTCTGCACCTTTTATACGCGCGTTTCTTTCAAAAATTGCTGCGTGATGAAGGCCTTACGCAAGCTGATGAACCGTTCGCCCGCCTACTAACCCAGGGCATGGTGCTGAAAGACGGCAGCAAGATGTCCAAATCCAAGGGCAATACGGTTGATCCGCAGGCCATGATCGACGAATACGGCGCGGATACCGTGCGTCTGTTCATTATGTTTGCAGCACCCCCGGAGCAGTCCCTGGAATGGTCGGATGCGGGCGTTGATGGCGCATTTCGGTTCCTCAAACGCTTATGGCGTCTGGTGCAAACCCACGCGGGGCAGGGCGCCGCGCCGATCGCCGACCCCGACGCGCTAACCGAGGCGCAGCGCGATTGCCGTCGCAAGCTGCATGAAACCATCGCCAAGGTTGGCGACGATATCGGCCGCCGCTATACCTTTAATACCGCGATCGCGGCTATAATGGAGTTATGCAATACGCTGAGCAAATTCGACGACGCATCACCCGGTGGGCGCGCCGTTACCCAGGAAGCCCTGGAAGCGGTGGTGCAAATGCTCGCGCCCATCGTGCCGCATATTGCTCAGGCACTTTGGGCGGATTTGGGTCGCGAGGATGATTTGCTTGATGCGCTCTGGCCCGAGCATGATCCGTCCGCCCTGGAACGCGACGCTATCGAAATCGTGGTGCAGGTGAACGGCAAGGTACGCGCAAAGATGACCATCAGCACCGCCGCCGACAAGGCCGAAATCGAAGCCGCGGCGCTGGCCGAGCCCAACGTACAGCGGCATATCGAGGGCAAGGAAATCCGCAAACGTATTGTAGTACCCGGCAAACTGGTGAACCTGGTTGTTTAGCATGCAACGCATAGTATTAATGTTGCTGGCATTTAGCCTCTTAAGCGCCTGTGGTTTTTATCTGAAAGGCCAGCGTCCGGCGTCTGCCGCATTACAATCGGTGAGCATTAGCTACGAGCAACCCTACCGCGTAGGCGATCCCCCACTGGTCATGGCCTTGCAGAATCGCCTGCGTGCTCAGAACAAACTGGTGCGAAGCGATGCGCAAACGCGTATCCATCTAAGCGACATCCGTAACGAAGCCAAAGTGCTGTCGGTAAGCCCTATCGATGGCCGCACCTCCGAAATTGAGCTGGTCAGCAGCGCAATATTCCGAATCAGTGCCGACGGCGAGCCTTTGCTAAAAGACCAGACGCTATCCGTGCGTCGCGCCTACAGTTTCGACAACACCGAGCGCCTGGCCTCGGAAGCCGAACAAGATGACCTGCTCGCGTCCATGCAAACCGAATTGGCGGACTTGATACTGCTGCGCGCGGAAACCGCCCCACCGGAATGACCGAATTTTTACCCACGCCCGAGCAAGCGGCCGAACTCCTGCGCAGCCGACGCACTATCAATAAATTCCAGACGAAGCTGCCGCCGCGTGAGCTTATCGAACAAGCCGTCGAACTCGCCCGCTGGGCGCCCAACCACCGCATGACCCAGCCTTGGCGGTTCTATTTACTGGGCGAGCAAGCCAAACATTCAATAATCGAATTGAATACCGACCTCGTCGCGACCCAAAAAGGCGAAGCCGCGGCCGATGTGAGACGCCGGCGCTGGCAAGATATCCCCGGCTGGCTGGTCGTGACCTGCAAGCGCAGCGAAGACACATTGCAAGCACAAGAAGACTACGCCGCCTGCTGCTGCGCGGTTCACAACATCACACTGTATTTATGGAGTCACGGCATCGGCTGCAAATGGACCACTGGCGCAGTAACCCGCGACCCCCGGTTTTATCAGCGTCTGGGGATCAACGCCGAAAGCGAAGAACTGGTCAGCCTGCTCTGGTACGGTTACCCGGACCAGAGCCCGCAAACCAAACGCAAGCCCGTGCAAGACATCTTATTCGCGCTTGAGTAATTGCAAATATTGCCGCGCTTAGGTAATATCGCGCGCCTTCGCCGCTCCTGCGGCCACATCTCCTGTTTACTATGAGAGACGCATGAAAACCTTTTCCGCCAAAACGGGCGAAGTGCCCGGTGACTGGTTCCTGATTAACGCCGAGGGCAAAACCCTGGGCCGTCTGGCATCAGAAATTGCAACGCGCCTGCGCGGCAAGCACAAGCCTGAGTTTACGACGCATATTGATACCGGCGACAACATCGTCGTAGTCAATGCTGAGAAAATTCACGTAACCGGCAAAAAACGCGAACAGAAGATTTACTACAGCCATAGCGGCGTGCCCGGCAATCTGAAAGAAATCACGCTGGAAAAGCAACTGGAAAAAGCCCCGGAACGCGTGCTCGAAACCGCGGTAAAAGGCATGTTGCCGAGAAACTCGCTGGGCCGGGCAATGTTCAGAAAACTGAAAGTCTATAAAGGCGGCGAACACCCGCATTCCGCCCAACAGCCCAAAGCACTGGAAGTATAATGGCCACAGCAGCTAAAGCATCTGAACAAAGCTACGGCACCGGCCGGCGTAAAACCGCCACCGCGCGCGTATTCATCAAGCCCGGCAAAGGCGCCATAAACGTTAACGGCACCCCGTTGGACCACTACTTCGGTCGCCCCACCTCGCGCATGATCGTGCGCCAGCCGCTGGAAGCCACCGAGTCGGTAGAACGTTTTGATATCTACGTAACCGTCAAGGGCGGTGGCCCCGTAGGCCAAGCCGGCGCCATCCGCCACGGCCTGACCCGCGCCTTGATGGAATACCAATCCGACCTGCGCCCCACCCTGCGCGCCGCCGGTTACGTCACTCGTGACGCCCGCAAGGTCGAGCGCAAAAAGGTTGGTCTGCACAAGGCGCGCAAGGCACCGCAGTACTCGAAACGCTAGCGTTTCGAGAGGGGTCAGGGGTACAGGGGTACAGGGGTACAGGGCTACAGGCGAATCAGCCCTGTGCAGACGTTTCAGGAATTGGAAGTTTGGAAGCGTGGTTGCGATTTAAGCGTTGCCTTGTTTCTGGCATTAAAGGGCTCCAGCCACTATTCGTTCGCCGACCAGGTAACTCGTTCAGCGTTGTCGATACCCTCGAACATTGCCGAGGGATACGAGCGGACCTCCCGGCCAGACTACGTGCGCATGTTGCGAATAGCCAAAGGTTCCTGCGCCGAGCTAAGGACGCAACTTCATATCGGTAGCCGCGCGGGATTACTCGACGCGCAAGAAGCGGAACAGTGGTTAGATGAGGCCGAGCAATTGAATAAAATGCTCCAGGCCATGATCAACAAACTGGCCTGACTTCTCCCTGCCCCCTGTTTCCCTGTACCCTGTCGCCCTAACAACTGGGGGATCGTCTAACGGTAGGACTGCGGACTCTGACTCCGCCAATCCAGGTTCGAATCCTGGTCCCCCAGCCAATATAGA
>JBDNIO010000047.1:0-15024 GCA_041688215.1 Salinisphaeraceae bacterium
GATGGAGACATGAAGTTCGGTTATTCCTTGCGTCATTCCGGAAAGTGCGAAGCACTTGTCCGGAATCCAGGTTCTATAAGGTCTCACTGGATTCCGGGTCTTCGCCCGGAATGACCGGTACGAGTTTATGGGACAGCAGTTGGCTCAGGTATTGGCTGCACCGAGCAGGTTCTTCAGGCCGGCCAGATGTGCGCGGCCGCGCTGTTGCGCTTCTTCGGGCTGCACGGACGATTTGCCCTCCCATTCGATAACTTCCTGCGGTAACTCGCTCAGGAACCGGCTGGGTTCGCAATCCATATGCCGTCCCTGGCGCTTGCGCTGCTTGCAATAGGACAGCATCAGACTTTGGCGGGCGCGCGTAATACCAACATACATTAGGCGGCGCTCTTCCTCGAGATTATCTTCGGCCAAGCTGTTGTGATGCGGCAGTAGGCCCTCCTCCACGCCGGTCAGGAATACGTGGTCGAATTCCAGGCCCTTGGCGGCGTGCAGGGTGAGCAGATGGACCTGGTTGGGGTCGGGGCCGTCATCCTGTTTTTCCAGCATGTCGAGCAGGCCCAGGTGCGCGACGACCTCCTGCAGGTTTCTTGATTTGTTTTTTTCCGGCTCGCTGGCGCGTTGCAGCCATTGCGCGAATTCCTGCACGTTTTCGAGTTTGCGCGTGGCCTGACGTTCGTTAGGGGTGGATTCACGGATCCAGTCGCTGTAACCGATGTCGGCCATCAGGGTGTTTAGTATCTGCACGGGCGGCTCGGATTCGCCAAGTTCCATCAAGCCCTGCGTCCATTCCACGAATTGGTCCAGGCGATGCGCGGCGCGGCCATTTAGTGCGCCTGCCAAACCAATGCCCTTGGCCGCGTCGAATAAACTCAAACCCCGTTCGCCCGCGTAGCGGCCGAGTTGTTCGAGGGTGGCGGGGCCGAGTTCGCGCCGCGGCAGGTTGACGATGCGCAGGAAGGCGGTGTCGTCGTCCGGGTTTACCAGCAGGCGCAGGTAGGCCATTAGGTCACGGATTTCCGAGCGATCGAAGAACGATTTCCCACCGGACACACGATAGCTGATGCTGCGCTCACGCAGCACGCGCTCGAACGCCCGCGCCTGATAATTGCCGCGGTAGAGCACTGCATAATCGCCATAGCGTTTGCCGCTGCGGATGCGGTGCGCGATGAGTTCGCTGACCACGCGCTCGGCTTCGCTGTTGTCGTCCGGGCACGGCAGAATGCGTAACCGGTCGCCCTGGCCAAACGCGCTCCACAGCGTTTTCGCGTAGGCGCGTTCGTTGTTTTCGATCAGGCGGTTGGCGGCTGTGAGAATGTGCCCGCAGGAACGATAATTCTGCTCCAGTTTGATTACCGTTAAATGTGGGAAGTCTTTGCTCAGATCGCCGATATTGCCGGGCTGCGCGCCGCGCCAGGCGTAGATGGACTGGTCGTCATCACCCACGACGGTAAACGCGGCGCGTACCCCGGCCAGCAGTTTGAGTAGCTGGTATTGCGCGCCGTTGGTGTCCTGGTATTCGTCTACCAGCAAGTAGCGGAAACGGTTTTGCCAGCGTTCGCGCAGTTCGGCATTGTCGCGCAGCAGGGTCACCGGCAACGCTAAAAGATCATCAAAATCCACCGCGTTATAGGCGCGCAGGTGACGCTGATATTCGGCATAGGCACGCGCCTGACGCGCTTCGCCGTCGTTTTCCACATCGGCAAGCGCGCGATCATGTTCGATGCCCGCGGCTTTCCAGCGGCTGATGGCGGCACGCGCAATCTTGCGCAAGGCGGGGTCTTTGCCCAGAAGGTCGGTCAGCAGCTTATCGCTGTCGTCTGCATCAAAAATAGAAAACCCGGGTTTCAAGCCCGCCGCTTCGGTTTCACTTTGCAGCAGGCGCAACCCCAGGCTGTGAAAGGTACATACCAGCAGGCCGCGGGTGCGTTCGGCGTCCAGCAAGCCGCCAACCCGCGTCTTCATCTCGCGCGCGGCCTTGTTGGTGAAGGTTACCGCCGCAATGCGCGCCGGCGGCACGCCGGAATCGATCAGATGCGCGATTTTATGGGTGATGACACCCGTCTTGCCGGAACCGGCGCCGGCCAGTACCAGCAAAGGCCCATCAATATGCTCGACCGCGGATTGCTGTTGGGAATTAAGTTTGGGGCTCGCCATGGGGCGCGGATTGTAGCAATAAAAAAGCCGGCCCCGAGGGGCCGACTCTAACCAGCGTAACCGGTGTTCGGTTACAGGCTTTTAGCTACGGTGAAAACGAAGGTGTCTTCACACAAATCGGAGCCGCCAAAGCAGTCGTTGTTGTCGAGGTTGGTATCGACGTAGGCAACGGCCCAATCGAGCTTGAAGAACGAGGTGCTGAAACCAATCGACCAATCGTAGTAATCACGGGTACCAAACGCCGCGTTATCGTCGATGGCCTGATAGCCGGCGTGCAAGTCCAAACTAACACCGCTGTCGGAGATCGGTACGCCACCGTTCAGGTTGTAGTAGAAGCTGTCACCCGACTCGGCGAAGTAGTCCGGGCTGTATGAAACACTGAACGACGTCGAAAACTGGTCCGTCGAATAGCTGATACCCGGGGTAAACTCTACGAAGTCGATCTCTGCCTGACCCGCCGCTGTGCTGGCGCCCGGGTAGTAGAAATACAGCACATTGAAGTCCAGGGCCAGAGCTTCGGTAACAGACAGGCCATAGCCGGCATAAATGTCTACTTCCGCCTGCGACCCACTGGTGCCGTCGATCGGATTCGGGCTGAAGTTGTCAATGTTGGAGGCCCAGGTGCCTACATACAGACCCGACTCATGGGCGATATCAAACCCGCCTTGCAGGGCGAAATCCTTATCCGTTTGCGAAATACCGCGGAAGCGATAATCGGTTGTGAAGGCAACATTGCCGCTGACATCGAAGCCGTTACCTGCGTCTTCGGCAACTGCCAATGACGATACGCTCAACAGGCCGGCGCCCAAAAACATTAAATACTTAGATTGCATGTGTTTCCACTCCCTTTGGTTTTGCGCTTATTCAAGATAAGCCGACGAAGTTTGCGCAGAGTCTTTGCCGGACGTGGGCAAAGCAATGCACTTCCCGTGCCAAAATCGGCGCGCAAATACAAATATCGTTTTAATCAAGGATTAAGGGCAGATAAAGCTTGCCCCATATCGTGCACTTACTAGCAATGGTGCGCCGATTCAAGCGCCCCGCCCGCTTTTGGTGCGTTTAGATGGCCGGCGTACCGGCGAGCTGCCTGTAGCCCAGTGCTTCGCTGATATGCGGGGTCTGAATTTGCGCGGCACCGTCCAGATCGGCAATCGATCGCGCCACTTTAAGACTGCGATGATAAGCACGCGCGGACAGCCCGAGCTTATCCATCGCCTGTTCGACCAGATACTGGGCATCGGCGGAGGTTTTACAGTGCTGGCGGATCTGCGGCACGGTTAGCCGTGCGTTCGGGGCGTGCCCGCGCTGGCCTGACAGGGTTCGAGCCTGAATTACTCGCGCCCGCACGTCGGCGCTATGTGAATCGTTGCTGGGCGCTTCCTCGGTAAGCAGTGTGCGGGGCACGCGGGCCACATGCAGGTGCATGTCGATGCGGTCCAGCAAGGGTCCGGAGATGCGCTGGCGGTAGCGGGCCACGCGGTCTGCACTGCAGTGGCAACGGCCAGATTCCTCCCCCAGATAACCGCAGGGGCAAGGATTCATGGCCGCAATTAATTGAAATTGTGCAGGAAAATCCGCTTGCCTGGCAGCGCGGGAAATAGTGATATTGCCGGACTCGAGGGGCTCGCGCAGCACTTCCAGCACGCGGCGCTCGAACTCCGGCAGTTCGTCTAAAAATAAAACGCCATGGTGGGCCAGCGTGATTTCGCCGGGGCGCGGGGTCGGGCCGCCACCCACCAAAGCCACGCCAGACGCGGTGTGATGCGGTGCCCGAAAAGGTCGCAGGCCCCAATGCAGGGCCGGGTCAAAACCGCTTTGGCTTATTGACGCGACTGAGGCCGCCTCAATGGACTCTTGTTCTGTCATGGGCGGCAATATGCCAGGCAGACGTGCGGCCAGCATGCTTTTGCCGCTGCCGGGCGGGCCGGTCATCAGGATAGAATGGCCGCCGACTGCGGCAATTTCCAGGGCGCGTTTGGCCTGATACTGGCCGCGCACCTCTGAAAGGTCGGGTACTGTCATTACGCACTGATCTGGTGCAATGGCAAAAGGCAGGGCATCTTCGCCGATTAATGCCGCGGTTATTTGCATCAGACTAGTCGCGGTACGCGCGCATTGCGGCCCAGCCAGCGCCGCTTCCGGTCCGTTGTGCGCGGGCACCACCAGCACTCGGCCCTCATCGCGTGCGGTTAGCGCCGCTGGCAGGGCACCACGTACCGGACGCAACTCGCCGGAAAGCGATAGCTCGCCTGTAAATTCATAGTTTTCCATCGACGCTGCTGAAATCTGGCCGGAAGCCGCCAGAATCCCCAGGGCAATGGCAAGGTCGAAGCGCCCGCCTTCCTTGGGCAGGTCGGCGGGCGCCAGGTTGATGGTGGTGCGACGGCTGGGGAATTCGTAGCCGCTGTTTTTAATCGCCGCGCGAACGCGGTCCTTGCTTTCCTTAACTTCGGTTTCGGGTAGGCCCACAATCGAAAGCGCGGGCAAGCCGCCTGAAATATCTACCTCCACCCGCACCAGCGGGGCCTGCATGCCAGTCTGGGCACGGCTGAGTACGCAGGCCAGGGTCATTATTCAAGGCTCATTTCTGGGCGGATTTTTGCTTTTCCATGACCTGAATCTGAACCTCCAGCTCCTCCACCCGCGCTCGCGTAGTGGCCAGCATTTGCCGGGCGGCTTCAAATTCCTCGCGGCCGACGAGATCCAGACGCGGCAGTTGGCTTTGCAACACGGCGCGGAAGTTTTCTTCCAGTTCGCGCCGCACCACGCCCAGGCCGGGCGGCATGACTGCAGAGAGCCGCGCGGCCAGTTCCTCGAGTTGTCGGGTATCGATCACAGTGCCTCCGTATCCGTTGCTTGATCGGCGCCAAGTTCAAGTCTACACGCAACGGCGCGTGCTGAGGCTCGCACAGTTTTGGTGCGAATCCTGTCCGAGCCTCGTATAGGGCCCATCATAAAAGCCAGCGGCACTCGTAACTTGTTGTTTTATAAGTGTTGGCACGCGGAATGCTTTATGTGATCCGCAAGCCGTGGGTTTGCACGTCCCGAACGTCTATGAAGGCGCCGGGGGCCGGGATCATGAATGACAGGAGTTAAAGCAATGAAATTAATCGCAGCCGTCATCAAGCCTTTCAAGCTGGATGAAGTGCGCGAAGCCTTATCTGAAGTCGGGGTGCAAGGTATCACCGTGACGGAAGTAAAAGGTTTCGGGCGTCAGAAAGGCCATACGGAACTCTACCGCGGCGCTGAATACGTGGTGGATTTTTTACCCAAGGTGAAGATTGAAGTCGCTGTTGACGACAGCGGTCTGGAACCCGCGATGGAAGCCATCGCCAAGGCTGCCCATACCGGCAAGATCGGCGACGGCAAAATCTTCGTAACCGACCTGCAAGAGGCCATTCGCATACGCACCGGTGAAACCGGCGGCGGCGCGCTTTAGGCCGATCAGGAAACTAAAGGGAGTTATTTAATGGAAAATCAGATATTTGAACTCCAGTACGCCATGGATACGTTTTATTTCCTTATCTGTGGCGCATTGGTCATGTGGATGGCGGCGGGCTTTACCATGCTCGAATCTGGCCTGGTACGGGCCAAGAACACCACTGAAATTTTAACCAAGAACGTCGGCCTGTATTCGATCGCTTGCATCATGTACATGGTCTGCGGCTATTACTTGATGTATGGCGGCGATTTGTTCCTTTCCGGTATTGCCGGCGGGGACACGCTGGTGGCCGATGCGCTCGCTGCTTCAGCCGAAAACGGTTTCGGCGGCGACTCGGTGTACGCGGGCGCCTCGGACTTCTTCTTCCAGGTCGTGTTCGTGGCAACCGCCATGTCGATTGTGTCCGGCGCGGTCGCCGAACGCATGAAGCTGTGGGCGTTTCTCGCTTTCGCCGTGGTCATGACCGGCTTCATCTACCCAATGGAAGGCGCCTGGACCTGGGGTGGCAACGCCGTATTCGGCCTGTACAACCTGGGCGATCTCGGCTTCTCGGACTTCGCCGGCTCCGGCATTGTGCACATGGCCGGTGCGGCTGCCGCGTTAGCGGGTGTGCTTCTGCTCGGCGCCCGTAAAGGCAAGTACCGAGCGGATGGTTCGATTCGCCCGATTCCCGGTTCCAACCTGCCGCTGGCGACTATCGGCATGTTCATCCTGTGGATGGGCTGGTTCGGGTTTAACGGCGGCTCGGTACTGAAACTAGGCGACATCGGCAACGCCAACGCGGTTGCCATGGTGTTCCTGAACACCAACGCGGCCGCCGCCGGTGGCCTGGTCGCAGCGCTATTGCTGGCGCGTGCGTTGTTCGGGAAAGCTGATCTGACCATGGCGCTCAACGGCGCGCTGGCCGGCTTGGTGGTGATTACCGCTGAGCCCTCCACTCCGAGCCCGCTGGTCGCCACCCTGTTTGGTGTATCCGGTGGCCTGCTGGTGGTGTTCGCAATCGTCGCGCTCGACAAGATGAAGATCGACGACCCCGTCGGTGCCATCTCGGTGCACGGCGTTTGCGGTCTGCTTGGCTTGATGGTGGTACCGTTGACCAATGGTGATGCCAGCTTTGTTGGCCAGATCGTCGGCGCACTGACCATCTTCACCTGGGTGTTCGTCACCAGCCTGATCGTCTGGGGCATACTTAAAGCCACAGTCGGAATTCGGGTAAGCGAAGAACAGGAGTACGAAGGCGTGGATGTTTCCGAATGCGGCCTGGAGGCCTACCCGGAATTCACCACCGCCGGTAGCCAACGCGCAGGTTAATTTTCGCGCACAACCAGGCCTTTTGGCCAAACGTGCCCCGGTGCAAGCCGGGGCACGTTTTTTGGGGTTTGACTAACCAATATAAAAAGCGGCCAAGCCGCTAAAACGAGAGAGAGCTTATGAAAACGCCCATTACACTGCTCGCCGCGCTGGCGGCGCTGTTACTGCCCATGTCTGCCTTTGCACAAGAAGCCGCCAACGGCGCGGACACCGCCTGGGTTATGACCACCACTGCGCTGGTGCTGTTCATGACCATCCCAGGTTTGTCCCTTTTTTACGCCGGCCTGGTGCGCTCGCGCAACGTGCTGTCGGTACTCATGCAATGCTTTGCGATTACCTGTTTGGCGTCGCTAATCTGGTTCGCCTACGGCTACAGCCTGGCGTTTACCGAGGGCAATGATTTTATCGGCGGCCTGAGCAGGGTATTTCTGGCCGGCATGGGCGAAGACACACTTTCCGGCAGCATCCCGGAATCGGTGTTCGTGATGTTCCAGATGACGTTTGCAATCATCACGCCCGCGCTGGTTGTGGGTGCATTCGCCGAACGTTTCCGCTTCTCCGCGTTGCTTGGCTTCACCGTACTCTGGCTCACCCTCGTTTATGTGCCCGTTACCCACTGGGTGTGGGGCGGCGGCTGGCTCGGCAACATGGGCCTGCTGGATTTCGCCGGCGGCACCGTGGTGCATATTACCGCCGGTGTAGCTGCATTGGTGGCCGCGATCATGGTTGGCCCGCGGCGTGGTTTTCAGAAAACCGCAATGCCGCCGCATAACCTGACCATGACAGTCACCGGCGCCGGCATGCTCTGGGTCGGTTGGTTCGGTTTTAACGGTGGCAGCGCGCTGGCGGCGAACGGGGATGCCGGCATGGCGATTCTGGTAACGCATTTGTCCGCGGCCGCGGGCTCGCTGGCGTGGATGTTTGCCGAATGGTTCAAGTACGGCCGTCCGTCAGTTCTGGGTATTGTTACCGGCATGGTCGCGGGCCTGGGAACGATTACCCCGGCATCGGGTTTTGTTGGCCCGGCGGGCGCCATCATCATCGGCCTGAGTGCGGGCGTGGTGTGCTTTACTGCCACCAACTATCTCGAACGCGTACTCAAGATAGATGACTCGCTGGACGTTTTTCCCGTGCACGGCATAGGCGGCATTCTGGGCACACTGTTGGTGGGCTTTTTCGCCTCCACGCAACTCGGCGTGTTCAGTGGCCAGGGCTTTGCTGACGGCATTACCTCCATCGGCGGACAGCTAGGTGTGCAAGTAGTCGGCGTACTGGCAACGTTGGTGTATACGGCGCTGCTAACCTACGCCATTCTGAAATTCCTCGACCTGACCATGGGTCTACGTGTGGACGAGGAAAAGGAAACCATCGGCCTGGATATTTCCGAGCACGAGGAACGCGGGTACGATTTATAGTACGTGAGGCGTGAGGCGGAAAAAGTAACAGTCCACGTCTGACCAATCACTCTAAATGTTAGACTCGCGCACAACAAACAAGGTTTTTGGAGCAAACACATGAAAATGGTTACCGCAGTAATCAAACCCTTCCGTCTCGATGACGTGCGTGAAGCGCTGGCGGAAGTCGGCGTGCACGGCACCACCATGACCGAGGTCAAGGGATTTGGCCGGCAAAAAGGCCACACCGAGTTATATCGCGGCGCGGAATATGCAGTGGATTTTTTGCCCAAGGTGAAACTGGAAATCGCGGCCGCCGACGATCAGGTAGAACGCATAGTCGAGGCGATCATCGAATCCGCCAAGACCGGCCAGATCGGCGACGGCAAAATATTCGTAACTCCGCTTGAACAGATCATGCGTATCCGCACCGGCGAGACCGATAAGGAAGCGATCTAAACAATCGCTGAATAATTCCATCCTGGAATTCTTATTAACATGGCAACAAAACACCTGACATCCTGTCAGGGTTTTGAGACGCACCGGCCGGCACATGTCCGGCCAGCGCTCACGCGGCTTGCTAGCGGACGTCAAGCCCAAAACGTGGTTTTGTACTTTCCTTCATTTTTTACGAGTGTCACTCGTAAAAAATGTTGGCACGTCCCTGTGCCAAACGGAGCCGGCAACTTGATGAGCGGTTTTCGAACTCTCCAATGCTGCGTGTAGAAGGCTTGCAGGTCCGCCACGTCGGGCCTGCAAGCTTTTCTGTATCCGCCGGCGAATGTGTCGGGCTGTCCGGCCCGTCCGGCAGTGGTAAAACCTTGCTACTGCGAGCGATTGCGGATTTGGAAGCCCACGATGGGCAATGTTTACTGGACGGTACGGCTGCGCATGCCATGCCGCCTTCACAGTGGCGCGGGCAGGTTGGGTATCTGGCGGCAGAATCGGCTTGGTGGCACGACACCGTGGCGCCGCATTTCCCCAATCACACGCCAGACAATCTCGCGGATCTGGGTTTCAAACCCGAAGTCATGCAATGGTCGGTGGCACGGCTTTCCACCGGTGAGCGTCAACGTCTGGCGCTCTTGCGGCTGCTTGCAGGCAAGCCGCGCGTGCTCCTGCTGGATGAACCCACGGCAAATCTGGATGCCGGCAATAGCCGGGCCATGGAAGGCGTGTTGGCGCGGTATCAAAGCGAACAAAACGCCGCGCTGCTGTGGGTAGCCCACGATACGGATCAGTTAAAACGAGTCGCCACCCGTAGCACGACGCTATCCACCGGCGGGCAACTCACGTGGAACTGATTTCCCTGTCCCCGTGGGATCTGGCTTTGGCGGCACTGCTGGTGCTGGCGGTGGCCGGCTGTTCCCTGGCAACCCGTTTAGGCATTGCGCGTGATCTGATTATCGCCGCCGTGCGCACCGCCGCGCAGCTGGCGCTGGTCGGGTTAGTGCTGGAAGTGGTTTTCGCGCGCGGCGATCTCATCTGGGTGGCGGCCATGGCGCTGGTCATGTTGTTACTGGCCGGGCGCGAGGCTGCGGCCCGGCAGAAAAGACGCTTTACCGGCGGCTGGAGTTTCGGCGCCGGCACGCTGGCGATGTTCCTGTCTTCATTCGTCACCACCATTCTGGCGCTACTGGTGATCATTCGCGTGCGTCCATGGTACGAGCCCCAATACGCCATTCCATTACTCGGAATGTTGCTGGGCAATACCATGACCGGCATCGCACTCGGCATGGACCGGCTCACGCAAGGCGCGTGGGACAGGCGTGCGGTGGTGGAAACCAAACTCGCGCTCGGCAGTACCGCGGATGAGGCGATTAATGACCTGAAACGCGAATCCATGCGCGCCGGCATGATCCCCATGTTAAACGCCATGGCGGCGGCTGGAATCATCAGCCTGCCTGGCATGATGACCGGCCAAATTCTGGCCGGTAGCCCGCCCTGGGAAGCGGTGAAGTATCAGATACTCATCATGTTTTTAATTGCCGCCGGCACCGGCTTCGGCACCATGGCTGCCGTATGGCTGGGCGCACGGCGCCTGTTTGACGAACGCGACCGCTTGCGCCTGGATCGTCTAAAATAGCAAAACAGCATGACCTACCAAAGCATAGTCATAACCGGTACCGCCTCGAGCGCAGGATAATCAGCCTGTTTACAGCCTATAAAGACAACGCGCTACACTAGGCTCATACGCTACCAATATCTGGCTCTGCTGTTTGTATTACTACTTTCACCCATGGCGAGCCTGCTTGCGGGCAACGTGTATCGCTGGGTGGATGAAAAAGGTGTGGTTCATTACAGCGACCGCGCCGGTAATTCCGGGGCAAAACAGCTGCCCCTGAAAACGCCAGTAGCGGGTACCCCCAATTCCAGCAATTCCAGCAATTCCAGCCCCAGGGATTTGTCTGCTGATTCGCTGTCCGCGCCGACCGGCGAAGCCGAACTTAACGCGCAGGTGCGCGCAGACCAATGTGGAAAATCCAGGCCATCGTACGCGCCGAGCAACAGACGGAAAGTTTTTGCCAAAGCAGATAATGAGCACACATAAAGAAGCACACGTAAAAAAGCCCCTGCGCGCTAACGCAGGGGCTTGGTCACGCTAATGCCTTAGTGGCGCTCAGGTGGCGTCATCAATTTCGTCGCCCAGTCCTTCGCCGGCTTCTTCAAAGCCGCTTTCCTGCTCGCGGCCCACAGTCAAAGTGGTGGTACCCGCGGCCAGCGCCAGAACAATCAGAAAACGTGTGATCCAGTCTTTACGCATTTTTATTCTCTTGGTTAAGTCGCGGCTCGGTAGTACCTTACTTTCCGTTTGCGTAAACAGTTCAGTCCGCAAGCCAGCGCCGTTCACGCCAGCGGTACCACGGCGCCAATACGCCCATCGTATAAACAAAGACCAACCCGCAAGTTACCCATGCACCGAAACGGTGATGAGTAAGTGGCGCGAATATCCGGTCGTGAAAGGTTGTGGCCGGGTAGCGATCCTTGCCCAGTAATGGCCGCAAGGCCACGTCGATGATAAAAAACAACTGCCAGGATTCAGCCAGTACAAAATGCCCTACCTGAACCCAGCATTGCGTTGACTTTCGCCATCCGAAGTCGCGCATGATGGCGCGCAGACACCGGAAATACGGCGTTAAAAGCAGACGCCCGGTGGCACTCTGAGCTTCGTAGACGCGCGGCGCACGGGTAAAGAATTCCCGCAGATCAATGGCATACATCGCCATGATGATGGCCATGAGGATGTAGCGGGTTTTCGCGCCTTCGGTTTCAAAACGTCGCGCCGAAGTAATCAGATGCCCGGGCAACATAAGCCAGCGACCATATTCGTGCACCTTTACGGCTATACGCTGGTCTTCCAGAAACGCCAGGCGGGTATCGAAGCTCCCGAGCTCAAAGAACCAGGCGCGGGTGACAAGCAACCCCTGATCGCCATTGATCGTATGCCGGCGATGACTGGCCGTTTTCTCCTGCATATAGCGATAAAGCAGGGTGTTTTTACGTTGCTGGCGTTCAAACTCCAGCGCAAAATGGCCAGCCACCCTGGACGTATTGCATGCCTGAATCTGCGCGAGTGCATCCCTGAATTGACCAGCATAGGAAGGCAAGGTGTCCGCGTGCAGGAACAGTAACCAGTCTGCACTGGCGCGGGCTGCGCCGGCGTTCATTTGCAGGCCGCGCCCCGGCGCGCTCTGCAACACCACAACGCCATGGGCCTTTGAAATATTGGCGCTGTTATCTGCGGAGCCGCCGTCCACCACAATAATTTCGAGCACAATACCGCGTTGTTCGGCCAGTGCCTGAAACAGGCGCGGCAAATTTTCAGCCTCGTCCAGCACCGGAATAACTATGCTTAAATCAGGCTGGGACATACCGTGAATACAGTGTTCCTGTACATTAATGTAGCTGTGGTGGTGTAGAACTTCGTGTGATTACAGTAACGTCTGCAGAAATTGTGGAATCCGTTGCTCCAGCCAGTAGCTAGGCGCACCCAGCGCGTCAGCCGCTACAAAGCCGACATGCCCCCCGTGTCGCGACAGCTCCATACGTACCGCAGGCGGCAGCTCGCTTTCTTCTGGCAACACGGCGGGCGACATGAAGGGGTCATCCAGGGCGTGCAGCAGCAAACTCGGCGTTTTTATCGCCGGCAGGAATTGGCGGCTGCTGGACAGCCGGTAGTACTCACGGGCATCCGCAAAGCCGAACAGCGGCGCGGTAAAGGCATCGTCAAACGCGTAGAAATCAGTCAGGGCCGCCATGTCAGGCAAGGCAAACGAGGGCTCGATACGCGAAAATTTTTCTTCCGCTGCACGGCGCATGGCTTTTAACAAGTGCGCCTGGTACGCACGTGACAAACCCCGGTTGATGGCCCGCGTACAGCCCGCCAGATCATACGGAACCGACACCGCCACGGCCGCACGCAATACCGAATCGCCAGACTGCTCCCCCAGCCATTTAAGCAGTACGTTACCGCCCAGGGAATAGCCTACCGCAGCCAGGGGTACCTGCGGATATCGCTGGTGCAGCAATTTGACTACATAGTCGAAATCGCCGGTTTCGCCGGAGTGATAACCGCGCGCCAACCGGTTGGGCTCCCCGCTGGCGCCGCGAAAATTCAGCAGACACGCACGCCAACCCAGTGTTTGTAGTTGCCGCATCAAACCGCGCACATACTTGGAATCAATCGATCCCGTCAGACCGTGCAGAAGAATAACCAGCGGACCATTTCCACCGGGCAACCAGGTTAGATCGAGGAAATCACCATCGGGCAATTCAACGCGCTCGTTGACCGTATCCAACGCCGGCGAAGGCCGTAGCGCCGATGCGAATATTGTTTGCAGGTGCGCGCCGCGCAGGTAAAAAGCCGGCTTGAATTCGCTTTCACTCCGCATGCGATTGCTCTTTCAAACTAATATCAGGGCGCGATAACTTTTTGTATATGCGCCGGGCCGAGCTGCTGCATCTGCCCCAGAATCCAGCCCTGGCGATTTTGCATATAGCCCCCGGGGGCAGTAACGCTATAGCGGCGCGGTGCCGGCAGGGCGGCGGCTAACAGCGCGCACTGCTGGCGGCTGAGCTGGTCGGGCGAGGTATTGAACAGCCGCGTCGCGGCCGCGCCTGCGCCAAATACATGCTCGTCGAACTGGGCGATGTTCAAATACACTTCCATGATCCGGTGCTTGGACCACAACAGTTCGATCCACACCGTAATATAGGCCTCGATGCCCTTGCGGACGTAGCTTTGCGCCGGCCACAGAAACAGGTTCTTGGCCACCTGCTGGGTTATGGAGCTGGCGCCGCGACTGGGCTTGCCGGTGCCTGACTCGGACAAGACCTCGCCTATCGCTTTCCACACAAAGCCGTGATGCGTGGGAAAGGTCTGGTCCTCCGCAGCCACCACAGCCAGCGGCAGCGAAGGCGTAATCTGCGACAAATCCACCCAGCGATAATAAATACTGGGCCCGACGTGGTCTTCAGCGGCTTCGGTTCGCCAGTGCTGCTGCAGCATGTAGGAGGTCAGCGGTGGATTGACCCAGCGCAGGGCCAGCACGGCAAGCGCGGGTGCCGCCAGCGCAGCAACCACTGCCCAGACAAGTACGCGCGCCAGACGCCGCAAGATCGTAGTGCTTTAATGCCCGCCAAGCCGCTTTAGCGCGGACGCGGCAGGTAGCGTTCCAGCGTTTGCATCAGATGCTCACCGGCGGGCGGCACGTTGTCGGTGCTGCTGCGGCCGAGTATTTCCAGTGCTGAAATATCGGGCTGATTGTAGAAATCGGCGTTGGCATCCTGGCTTATGTTCAGCGCCGCGCCTTCCAGCGAAACGCCTGCGAACAGGCCGCGCGCACGCGAGTAGGAGTAAACCTCGGCGCTGAAATCTATATTGGTCGAGGCACTGACACTGCGTCCGACCGGGCCGGCGGCCACAGAGGCATCAGCACCGAGTGTGATATCGCCGCGGGCAATACGGTCAATACTGCGTCTGGACTTGAAGATCAGGATGATATCGGTGCTGGAAGCGCCAATCTGCCAGCCGATGCTGCCGCCGGTCAGCGAGATGAAACTCGGATTACTCCATTTGCCGTTTTTGGTGCGTACCGCCACCACACCGGTGCCGCGGCGCCCGCCCAGAATGAAGCTGAGCTTGACCACACTGGGAATAATCGCAATGCCGTAAGCCTGTTCCAGCAGGGCCGGAGGAATGGCATTTTCCGGAATATTGACGAAATCCTGCAGCACGGCGGATACGTCCTGCAGTTTTTCATCTTCGTCGGCGCCGGCTACCGCGCCAAAACTTGCCAACATCATCATGCTGGCCAAAACGCTAATCCAGAGTTTACTCATGCTCGCCTCTCCATAGATGACTTGGTCCCCTCGCAGCTTCGACCGCGGGGGCCGATATGCATTCACGCGATGAGTTTAACAGGCCCGGGAAAAAGCATTCGACCACAGGCTAAAACAGCTAGCGCGTATACGCCGACCTCAGCATAACGCGGTTTCACGGCAAGTGGGCAGTTCGGTTGTTGTTATTCGGATTCAGACATGCTTTTGTTCGCGCACACTGGCGAAATCTATCGCCGGCCAGCGTTCTTCGGTCAGCTCCAGCTTAACGCGGCTGGGCGCCAGATACACTAACGCGCCGGCCTGGTCGAGGGCGACACCGGGTTCATTGCGCTCGCGAAAGCGTTTGATCTCGCGCTCGTCGTCGCTGCTGACCCAGCGCGC
>JBDNIO010000267.1:0-23688 GCA_041688215.1 Salinisphaeraceae bacterium
ACCGATAGTTTTTACAATACGGTAGTTTGTTCATCTGGAGAGGTACCGAAGCGGTCATAACGGCACCGACTCGAAATCGGTTGGGGGCTTACGCTCCACGTGGGTTCGAATCCCACCCTCTCCGCCATTTATTTTGAAACTGACGAGAAAGGTTTGGTTAACTATGCCCATAAGATGGGAACCCACGTGCCACGTAGGTGTATTGAGGCCATCCATGGCCTCAACCCTGCGGGCGCCCATCGAGGATGGGCGTGCTGATTCGTTCCGGACGAATCAGAGCGAATCCCACCCTCTCCGCCATTTAATAGAATCTGACGAGGAAAGTTTGGGAACTGTGCCAATAAGTCGGGAACCCAGGTGGCACGTGGGTGTATTGAGACCATCCATGGCCTCAAGCCTGTGGGCTGCCGTCATCTTCGCCAACTCTCAAGCCTTGACGGCATAACGGAATAATCTAACTTCTATGCCAGAACCCAAACGACTTTATCGCGTCTGTTTTTTTAACCAGGGCAAGGTATACGAGGTCTATGCGCGCTCGGTATCCCAGGGTGGCCTGTATGGCTTTGTGGAAATTGAAGAGCTGGTTTTTGGCGAGAAAAGTAAGGTTGTGGTTGACCCCGGTGAGGAAAAACTTGCTTTGGAATTTGCCGATGTTGTTCGCACTTTTATTCCCATGCATGCGGTGATTCGCATTGATGAGGTTAAAAAGCGCGGCAAGGCCACCATTACTGACTTGAAGGGCGAGAGCGGCAAGGTGACGCAGTTTCCGGTGTATACCCCGCGTAATCATGACGCGTGAGGTGAAAGCAAACGCCGGCGTAGGTAAATCCCGCTAGTGCGTCTGGCTAGCCTGGGTAGCGGCAGCCGCGGTAATGCCACGGTGGTGGAATCCGGGCAGACGCGTGTGTTGGTTGATTGTGGCTTTTCCCTGGCGGATACCGAGCGCCGCCTCGCACGCCTTAATCTGGACGGCGCAGCGTTAACGGCAATACTGGTAACCCACGAACACAGTGATCATTTGAAAGGCGTAGCCAAATTGGCGCGTCGCTACGATATTCCTGTGTGGATGACGCCGGGCACCCATTCAGCCTGGGCCGAGAGAGACAGCGTTTCCAGGGTGGAACTGTTCACTCCGCATGAGATGTTTCTGGTGCAGGATCTGGAAATACTGCCCTATCCGGTACCGCATGATGCCCGCGAACCCTGTCAGTTTGTAATTTCCGATGGTGCCAGGCGCCTGGGTATCTTATCCGATGCTGGCCGGGTAACTCCGCACATGCGCGACTGTATCGATGCCTGTGACGCGCTGTTGCTGGAGTGCAATCATGATCCACAGATGCTGTTGGCGGGGCCTTACCCGGCCAGCATCAAGCAGCGGGTTGGCGGCAATCTGGGGCATCTGAGTAACGAGCAGGCGGCAACGCTGCTTGCCACGCTCAATACCTCGGCGTTGCAACATATCATCGTAGCCCATTTAAGCGAGAACAATAATCGACTGAATCTGGCGCAGGCGGCACTGGCCGATGCGCTAAACTGCGCGCCCGAATGGGTGGCTGCAGTGGATCAAAAAACAGGACTGGCATGGCGCACAATCACGACTTCGTAATCCGACCCGGCGCTCCGGCACTTTCTGAGTTCAGACAAGCGCGCGTAGTCGAGTCGTTGCGTGGATTGGGCCTGGTGGTATCGGCAGTCGACGCCCGGTATTTCCACCTTGCCTTATTCCGGCAAAATGCAGATGCGCAACAGCAGCAACGTCTGGACAGCTTGCTTGAAACGCCGGATCTGCCTTTTCCGGATAGCCTTGCATTTGTCGTGGTGCCGCGTTTGGGCACGGTTTCGCCGTGGTCCAGCAAGGCCGAAGATATCGCGCGCTCCTGTGGGCTTACGGATTTGATTCGTCTTGAGCGCGGCGTAGCCTTCAGCTTCCCGAACACGACTCTGGACGCCACGCAGCGGCGGTCGGCGGCTAGCCTCCTGCACGACCCGATGACCGAAAGCCTGCTCGATGCGCCTGCCGACACGGCGCGTGTATTCAGCACCCAGGCTGCCCGTCCGTTGCGGCGTGTGGCTTTGTTGCAGCGAGGCGTGGGCGCATTAGCCGAGGCCAACCGCGACTGGGGCCTGGCGCTGTCTGATTCTGAAATAGATTATCTGGCAGAAAATTACCGCAAGCTCGGGCGCGACCCCAGCGACGCAGAGCTGATGATGTTTGCCCAGATAAACTCCGAGCATTGCCGGCATAAAATATTCAATGCAGACTGGGTTATAGACGGCGAACCAGAGGTGTACAGCCTGTTCGACATGATCCGCGCCAGCCACGCCGCAACGCCCGATGGCGTGCTTTCCGCTTATAAAGACAACGCGGCCGTGATTGATGGCCCGCAGGCGGAGCGTTTCTTCGTGCAGCCGGACCGCAGTTACCGCAGCGTGCGCGAATCCGTGCCGATCCTGATGAAGGTCGAAACCCATAATCACCCCACCGCCATTGCGCCGCTTCCGGGCGCGGCGACCGGCGCGGGCGGAGAAATTCGCGACGAAGCCGCTACCGGTCGAGGCGGTCGCCCCAAGGCCGGGCTGTGCGGGTTTGCGGTTTCCAACCTGCATATTCCCGATTTTATCCAACCCTGGGAAATAGAGTACGGGCGCCCCGAACGCATCGCCACGCCGCTGCAAATCATGCTCGAAGGGCCGATCGGCGCGGCTGGCTATAACAACGAATTTGGTCGTCCGAATCTGGCGGGCTATTTCCGCAGCTATGAACAGGCATCCGCCGCTAACGGTTTGCGCGGCTATCACAAACCCATCATGATCGCCGGCGGCATGGGCAACGTGCGGCCCATGCACGTCGAAAAGCAGGCGGTGCAGGAAAATGCCTGCCTGGTCGTGCTCGGCGGCCCGGCGATGCTGATTGGTCTGGGCGGCGGCGCGGCCTCGTCCATGGCCAGCGGCGAGAGCAGTGAAGCCCTGGACTTTGCCTCCGTACAACGCGCCAATCCGGAGCTCGAACGCCGCTGTCAGGAAGTCATCGACGCCTGCTGGGCGCTGGGCGACGAAAACCCGATTGCTTCCGCGCATGATGTGGGGGCGGGCGGGCTGTCCAACGCACTCCCTGAAATTATTGACGCCGACGGCCGCGGCGGCCAGATTCGCATGCGTGATATCCAGAGCGCCGACGCCAGCCTGTCGCCTATGGAAATCTGGTGCAACGAATCGCAAGAACGCTATGTGCTGGCGATCAACCCCGACCAGATTCAGACGTTTGAAGCTTTTTGTGCGCGCGAACGCTGCCCTTATGCAGTGGTAGGCCACGCCACGCTTGAGCCATTGCTGAGCATCGTCGACGGGGACGGCGACAGCGAAGCCCCGGTAAACATGCCCATGCCGGTGTTACTAGGCAAAACACCGAAGACGAAAAGACAGGGGGTCAGCACGAAACTCGATTTCCCATCGCTGGTATTTGACGGCATTAGCTTTGAAGAGGCCGCTACACGCGTCCTTCGGCTGCCTTCGGTCGCGAGTAAATCGTTCCTTATTACCATCGGCGATCGCAGCGTCGGTGGCCAGGTCGCACGCGACCAGATGGTTGGCCCCTGGCAGGTTCCGGTTGCGGACGTGGCCGTAACCACCACCGGCTTTACCAGTACCACCGGCGAAGCCATGGCCATGGGCGAGCGCACGCCGTTGGCTTTACTCGATGCGCCGGCCTCCGGGCGCATGGCGGTGGCCGAGGCCATTACCAACATTGCCGCCGCACGTATCGAAAATCTGAGCGACGTGCGTTTATCGGCCAACTGGATGGCCGCCTGCGGCGACGCGGCCGAAGACGCGCGCCTTTTTACCACCGTAAAAGCCGTAGGCGCCGAACTCTGCCCGGCCTTGGGGCTAGCCATACCCGTGGGCAAAGACTCCTTGTCTATGCAAACAATGTGGGATGAAAACGGCGTAAGCAAGCGCATGACAGCACCACTGTCGCTTATCGTTTCTGCGTTTGCGCCGGTTACGGATGCGGCGGCCACGCTTACCCCGCAACTGCAACGGAATGCCGGTGAAACCGTGCTGGTGCTGATAGATCTAGGCGAGGGCAGGCAACGCTTGGGCGGATCCGCGCTAACGCAAGTGACTAATCAAATCGGCGGCCAGGCCCCGGATCTGGAAAATCCCGAGCGGCTGAAATCATTTTTTAACCTGATACAACGGCTGGCACGCGAGCAGCGTCTGCTTGCCTATCACGACCGCAGCGACGGCGGCTTGTTTGCCAGCCTGTGTGAAATGGCATTCGCCGGCCACGCCGGTCTGGATATCGACGTGACCGCCCTGGGTGACGACCCGTTGGCGATATTTTTCAACGAGGAGCTGGGCGGGGTAATACAACTCAAGGCTTCGGAGCAGGCAGCCACGCTTGCCGAATTAAAGGTCGAAGGTTTGGCGGGGTATCCACTCGGCAGCGTAAATGACTCGCAAATCCTGAAATTCAGACACCGCGGCGAATCCCTGTTGCGCCAGACCCGTGCCAGTTTGCATATGACCTGGGCCGAAACAAGTTATCGCCTGGCGGCCTTGCGGGATGAACCAACCTGCGCGCAACAGGAATTCGAGAGTCTGAAAGACGATAACGACCCCGGCCTGCCCGCCGCGCCGAGTTTCGATATCAGCGAAGACCCGGCCGCGCCGTTTTTGAACCTGTCGCGGCCGAAAGTAGCCATCCTGCGCGAGCAGGGCGTAAATGGACACCTCGAGATGGCCTGGGCATTTACCCACGCCGGATTCGACGCCGTGGACGTGCATATGAGCGAGTTACTCTCAGGAGACGTCTCGCTCGCCGCGTTTCAGGGACTGGCTGCCTGCGGCGGATTCTCTTACGGCGACGTACTGGGCGCGGGCCAGGGCTGGGCGAAATCCATTCTGTTGCACGACCAAACCCGGGCACAATTTGCACAATTTCTGGCGCGCGAGGATCGCTTCGCGCTCGGCGTGTGCAACGGTTGCCAGATGTTTTCCGCACTCAGGGAGATCATTCCCGGCAGCGAGCATTGGCCGCGGTTTGTACGCAACACGTCCGAGCAGTTTGAAGCACGTCTGGTAGCGGTGGACATTCCTGAAAGTCCCTCATTATTTCTACAGGACATGGCCGGTTCCCGGCTGCCGATCGTGGTCGCGCACGGCGAGGGTCGGGCGGAGTTTAACCAGGCTGACGTCCAGAGCCGGCTTGCTGAAAGCGGCCAGATCGCCATGCGCTACATAGACAACTATGCACGCCCGGCGCAGGCCTACCCGTTTAATCCCAATGGTTCGCCGGACGCAATTACGGCTGTGTGTAATGACGACGGCCGCGTGCTGGCGATGATGCCGCATCCCGAACGGGTGGTGCGCAACGTGACGCTTTCCTGGCAGCCGTCGCACTGGGGCGAACGTAGTCCGTGGGCGCGATTATTCAGCAATGCCAGGGTCTGGGTGGGTTAACAGCCTCTGGTCAGGACACCACTGGTAGCGGCTCAGGTCTGTCTTGCCACCGAGAAAAACCACGCCCTCGTCCGCAAGCCGGCGGCGCTGGGTTATGGCTGCGGTGGAGTCTACGGGCAGGGATATACAGCCTTTCGTGTTGACTACGCGGTGCCAGGGCAGATTTCGGGGGCAGCCGTGCAAGGCATAGCCGACTAATCGGGCGTGTTTGGGGTAGCCGGCGATAACTGCGATCTGGCCGTAGGTTGCGACCTGGCCTCGGGGAATCTGCCTGACAGCGGCATATATGCGCTTGTGACTTTCGCTGTTCGCCACAAATGCCGGCTCTGTTCTTCAGGACAGCGGCAGCACGTTATCGAGCGCACAGAAGTCGATGATGTCGCGCATTTGCCGGGGCGCGTTGACGTAACGGATTGAGGTGTTGTCGCTTTGCGCCTGGCGCCACCAATCCAGCAGCAGGGCGACACCGGCGCTGTCGGCGCGCGCAACGTCGCTCAGGTCCACCGTGATGGAGTCAGCCTGCGCAAACCAGCCAGACGTATCACGCAACAAGCCGGGTATGCTATGCGCACCCAGCTCGCCGCTTATCCTGATGTGATCAGGTGAAATCCTTTCCACCTGTGCGCTCTTCATTCCTGAACTAGGAATTAGTGGGCGCTTGATTCACGTTATAACGCTTTTCCATGCGCTCGATTAGCTGCTCGAGTCCGCCTTGCTTGATTTGCTGGCTGAACTGCGCACGGTAGTTGGTTACGAATGACAAGCTGCCGACGCTGCCGTTATAAACCTTCCACTGGTTGTTCACCTTGTGCAAATCAAGGTTGACCGGGATCTTGTCGCCTTGTTCGGTTATTGCCAGCACCTTGAAGGTGACGTCATCAGCGCCTTCCGGGGCACGCAGCGGCAGGAACTCGAACTGGTCTTCACTAAAGCCGATAAGCGCGTTGCCATAGGTTTCTACTAACATCACTTTGAACGCGCTGATAAAGCGCTTTTTCTGCTCGGGCGTGGCGTCGCGCCAGGCACGGCCGACTACAAGCTGGGAGGTGTAATCGATGTCGATGAGCGGAATCAGCACGCGATCGACCAGGTCATACAAACCCTCCGGATCACGCAGGAATTTTTCACGATTGCCTTCCAGGCCTTTCAGCAATTCCTGAACGGCGTCTTTGGCTACCTTTTCCGGCGGGATGGTTTCGCTCTGGCCTGCGCTGGCCTTGGAATCGTTTTGGGCATCGTCCTGGGCAATAGCCAGCGACGGTACGCTAATAAAACTCGCCAACACCGCGCCAGTTACGGCACTCAAGAGGCTGCGATTCAGAATTGTCATCAATATCTCCTTGGTTTTACGCTATTTGTACGGGATGCAGGGTGCCGTATTACGGCTGAACGCTGGCTGAATTATTCTCGTCAAAATTACTTTCGCATGCGTGGATTGCATTAGCTTTGACTTTGCAATGGCCGGCCGGTTCGCCGGGCAATTGCCTGCAGGCCAAGCGTGGTGGTTACGCTATCCAGGAGTTTATCCGAAACCTCGCCCAGATTAACGTTCTGGGTAAAATCCGCAATCTGGGTCATGGCCAAGCCCTGAAAGCCGCAAGGGTTAATCCGGCTAAAGGGCTCCAGATCCATGTCCACATTCAGTGCCAGGCCGTGATAACAAAAGCCGTGACGGATGCGCAGTCCGATGGAGCCGATCTTGGCATCGCCGACGTATACGCCCGGCGCATCGCGGCGGGCGCTTGCCTCGATTCCATAACCCGTCAGCGCCGCGATCATGCCGTCTTCCAGCGCCGTGACCAGGGAACGCACACCAAGCCCCAGGCGGTTAATGTCTACCAGCACATACAGCATGACCTGGCCGGGGCCGTGGTAGGTGATCTGCCCGCCGCGGTCGGATTGCACCACGGGAATGTCTCCGGGTAGCAATAGATGTTCAGCGCGGCCGTTACTGCCCTGGGTGAATACCGGTTCGTGCTGCAACAGCCAGAATTCATCAGCTTTTGGAGAGTTTCTGCGTGCTTCGGTGAAGTCCCGCATGGCGTGCCAGACCGGCGTGTAAGGGCGAACGCCAAGCTGGCGGTGCAGGGGCGTGGGCAGATCCGGTTTGAGGCTGGCGGCCATGTTCATAACGACATCAACACCTGCTTGCTGTCGCTCAGGTCCTGATAAATGGCGTCCAGTTGCACCTGGCTGCGGGCGATGATGTCGACCGTTACGGACAGGTAGCGGCCACCGCTGCTGAGTTTGTGGGAGATGTTGTCTGGCGTTAATTCCGGCACATGCGGTTTGACCAGGTCATAAACTGCTTGTTCGAAATCAGCTACGTCCCCTGCGCCAAATGTCTTGATCGGAAACGGGCAGGGAAATTGCAGCAAGGATTCGTTGGGTTTGGACTCAGGCATGACAATCAGGCGGTACTGGCATGGATCAGGCGCCGCATCTGCGCCCAAATTGGGCTGGGTTTGCCTGTGCCGACAGGCTGTTCGTCGAGCCGGGTTACCGGAAAAATTTCACGTATGGAACTGGTCAGCCATATTTCCTCGGCCGATTTTAATTGCGCCAGGCTGACATCGGTTTCCAGGCACTCGACGGCGTTGGCCTTGGCCAGTTTCAACAGCAACCCACGGGTAATTCCAGGCAGGATTTCCGGGCGTAGACGCGGCGTCTGGACAACCCCGTCAATCACGGCAAATATATTGCTGGACGCGCCTTCCATCACCTGGCCGTCCCGCAGCATGATCGCTTCTGTGGCGCCGGCTCTGGCGGCATCATCACTGGCCAGAATGTTCGCCAGCAGGCTGGTGGACTTGAACTGGCAATGCGTCCAGCGAGTATCCTGCATGCTGATGGTGGCCACGCCCTGGTCGAACACGGCCGCGTCGGGCGGTTTACGGCTCTGGCAGAACGCGATGACGTTGGGCGTGGGGTTTTCCGGCAGCCGGTGATCGCGCCGCGGCGCGGCGCCGCGGGTTACCTGCAGATACAGGGACAAGTCGCCGCCACCGTTGGCGTCGATCAGCGCATTCAACAGACCCTGCCACTGGTCATCGGTGTGCGGATTGGCCAGGCGTATGCCCGCCAGACTATTGGCCAGACGCTGCAGGTGCTCGTCGAGCAAGAATGCCTTGCCTGCGTAAACCGGGATGACTTCATACACCGCATCGGCAAACAACAGCCCCCGGTCCAGCACCGGCACACTGGCTTGGGCCAGGGGCAGTTGCTGACCGTTCAAGTAGGCGATGTCCATGCTGTTATTCAAACAGCAGCAATACTTCGTCTTTCAACTGCTGGAAAATGCCGCCGCTTTCCAGCGCGTGTTTGGCATACAAGGGGGTTTGCGAGATCACCTCGTCCTCGTAGCTTACATTCAGGGTGCCCAGCTTCTGGTTTTTCGTAATCGGTGCGATTATGCGGCTGGGCAACTCGGCCGTTGTGGTCAGGTTTTTTCGCTGCCCGCGCGGCGCCACCACATATACCGGACCGCGCGCGGTAATGGGCAGCATTTCGCTGGTGCCTTTCCAGACACGGACTTTACTTACCGCCTGGCCCGCATTGAATAATTTATAGGTTTCGAAGAAACGGAAACCATAATTCAGCAGCGCCTGGCTGGCGGTTTTGCGGGCATTGTTACTGTTGGTGCCGGTTACGACCGAAATCAGACGCATACCCTCGCGTTCGGCTGAGGTAACCAGACAATAGCCGGCGGAGTCGGTATGCCCGGTCTTGACGCCGTCTACGCTCTTGTCGGTCCACAGCAGGGAATTGCGATTGTATTGCTGGATGTCGTTATAGGTGTACTCGCGCTGACTGTAATATTTAGCGTACAGATCAGGGAAATCCTTGATCATGTTGCGCGTCAGGGTGGCGATGTCGCGGGCCGTCATATAGTGGTCTTCATGCGGCCAGCCGGTGGAATTTATGAAGTGCGTGCCGCTTAGGCCCATGTCTTTCGCGTACTGGTTCATATACCCGGCAAAGCTGTCTTCACTGCCGGCGATATGCTCGGCCAGGGCCACAGTCGCATCATTGCCCGAGACAACAATTACGCCGTGCAGGATGTCGGCTATGGAGACCTGCTTGCCGACTTCGATGAACATTTTCGAGCCGCCCATGCGCCAGGCATGTTCGCTTACCGTAAGCTCATCTTCCAGCGCCAGGTTGCCTTTCTTGATCTCTGAAAATGCAATATAGGCCGTCATTATCTTGGTAATACTGGCGGGTTCGATACGCATTTCCGGGCTTTTCGATGCCAGTATCTGCCCGCTTTCAAAGTCGAGCAGAATATTGCTCTTGCCGCTGAAGCTGGGCGGGTCGGGTACGGGTAGCGGGCGGGCCGCGAGAGGGGCGGAGAGGCAGACCAGGAAAAGCAGGCTAAATACGTATTTCATAAGGCTCATAGTTTGATGTTTCGTCTCTTTCTACAATGTGCTGGCGTGCCCAGGCGGGGCAAGCGTGGGACGCGCAGTCTAGCGTGCGCAACTGTCGGCGGCTAATTTCGCAGAGCGGATACTCCGATACCCTCATCCGCGAGCTGGCTACGTGCGGCGTCCATTCGGCTGCGGTGAGAATAGGGGCCCAGACGTACCCGATAAAGCGGCTGCTCGCCTGCACTAGGTGATACAAAGACCTGCGACAGGCCCAAAGATTCCAGCCTCAGTGCCAATTTTCTTGCATTGGTGGCTTCGGAGAACGCCCCGGCCTGCAGGTACAGGGCTGGATCAGAGGCTGCGTTGCCGGGCTGAGCACCGGCCTGCAAGGCCTCCAGTTTTACCGGCGCCGTGCCGTTGCCAATAATGTCCAGGCGTACTGCGGCGGCGTAGGAGAGGTCGATAATACGGTCGGAATGGAAGGGGCCGCGGTCATTTACGCGCACCACCACTTCGCGCCCGTTTTCCAGATTGGTAACCCGTACATAACTGGGCAGCGGCAGGGTCTTGTGGGCGGCGGTCATGCGGTACATGTCGTACGGTTCGCCGCTGGATGTGCGCCGGCCGTGAAATTTGCTGCCATACCAGGAGGCGTCGCCCTGGGCGCTGTAGCCCACATTCGAATCCAGTACATCATATTTACGCCCCAGCACCACATAGGAATCCGGGTTGCCGTAGCGGCTTAAGAGCTCTTCTCTGGGGATGGCATCCGGAACCGAGGCCAGGTTTTCCGGTATGTTCTGGGCCGGTGGCGGGCCATCGACATCGGGTCGGTCTTCAAGCGAGCCGAGTGTTTTAGTGCCCCCACAGGCGGCGAGGAAAAAGGCCAGACTGATGATTGCCATCAGTGCGCGCGTCTGCTTCATCGATGTACCACCTCCGGTTGTTGGGTTTTCACCTCAGGCATCTGTTTCGCCATGCCCGCTTCAATGGCCTGGCTGAGTTGGTAAACCGCCATCGCATACAAGGGGCTGTGATTGTAACTGGTGATAACGAAAAAGTTATTGTAGCCCACCCAGAATTGCGCACCCTCGGCATTCTCGAACTCCAGCAAACCCACCTGCGTGTCGCCCGGGGGCGGGTTTTCGGCTGTAGCGCCGGCGGCAGCCAATTCGTCATACCGATAGCGGGTTTTGCGCTTGCTGCGCTCAATTTGCGCCAGCGGCCCCGCGGCATCGGGTGCGCGTGCGGCTACCGCCGCCCCGGGCTGCCAGCCGTGGGCGCTGAAGTAATTGGCCACACTGCCAATAATATCTGCCGGTTCGCGCCACAAATCGCGTTTGCCATTGCCGTTGAAGTCTACCGCGTAAGCCTGGTAGCTGCTGGAAATGAACTGCGGCATGCCCATGGCGCCGGCGTAGGAGCCTTTTACGCTGCGTGCGTCCAGACCCTCGCTTTTGCACAGGGTTAGAAAATGGCCCAGTTCGGAATAGAAAAATTCGGCGCGCGGCGGATAATCAAAGCCCAGGGTTGCCAGCGCATCGAGCACGCGGTCATTGCCGGTATGTTGTCCGAAGCGGGTTTCCACGCCGATAATCGCGGCAATTATTGACGGCGGCACGCCGTAATATTTTTCGACCTGTTTGAACAGTACGGCGTGTTCGTTGATAAACGCGACACCACCCTCGATGCGCCCCGGTTTAAGAAATATCTGGCGATACTTGTACCAGGGCAAGACTTTTTCCGCCGGACGTTGCATGGCCGCGACGATTTTCGGCTGAAAGCGTGCGTCGGCCAACACCGCGCGTAGCCACTCGGCATCTATGCCCGGTTGCTGTCTCAGGCGCTGGATGAGTTGCTTGCCCTGTTCACGCTGGTCGTAGGGCAGGTTGGCCGCGCATGTCAGGGAAGAGCACAAGACCAGTACCAGCGCAATGATCGGGTATTTCATGTTGAGAGCAGTTTCCTGTGTGTGTTTATCGACATCAACATGCCAAACGCAGCCAGCAGAATCACCATGGAAGTGCCGCCATAGCTGATGAGCGGTAACGGCACCCCGACCACGGGTAGTAAACCGATAACCATACCGATATTTACGAAAACGTAAATAAAGAAGGTCAGGCTTATGCTGCCCGCGGTCAGTCGTTGGAAGGTATCCTGGCTGCGTGCGGCGATACGCAGGCCGCGCAAAACAATAAACGAATACAGCGCCATGAGCGCCAGCACACCCAGCAGGCCGGTTTCCTCGGCGTATACGGCGAACACGAAATCGGTATCGGATTCCGGCAGGAAGTTCAGGTGTGCCTGGCTGCCGTTGAGCCAGCCTTTGCCAAACAACCCGCCTGAGCCTATGGCGATCTTGCTCTGGGTTATGTGATAGCCGGCACCGGCCGGGTCGCGCGCGGGATTCAGGAAAGTAAGCACCCGTTCCTGCTGGTATTCATGCATGTTGTACCACAGCAGCGGCGCGGCGGCGGCGGCCATGAGTATCAGCAAGAGCAATACACGCCAGCGCAAACCGGCCAGGTACAGGGCAAAGCCGCCCGCCGCCACAATCAACAGCGCAGTGCCGAGATCCGGCTGCAGACCCACCAGAACAGTAGGGATTGCAACTACAATCGCTGCGACAAGAATATCCTGCAGTTTCGGCGGTAGGCGGCGTTCATGAAAATACGCCGCGACGCAAAGCGGCACCGCCAGTTTCATGATTTCCGAGGGCTGGAAACGAATCAGTCCCAGATCGAGCCAGCGCTGGGCGCCCATGGCGGTGGCACCCAGCAACATCACCAGTGCAAGCATGATTACGCCGGCCAGATACACCCAGGGCGCAGACACGCGATACCAGTCCGGCGGTATTTGCGCGATAACCAGCATGGCCACCAGGCCCGCGCTCATGCGCGTGGCCTGGTTCAGCACCACATCCAGGGATTGCCCCGACGCGCTATAGAGTACAAACAGACCCAGGCCGCAGCACAGCAGCAGGGCGGTAAGTAGCTGTGGGTCAATGCGCCACTGCACAAGCAATTCACCCAGGGATGCCGGTTGCTCACGTGCAGTCGCTACCACGAGACGCTCTCCCGGGACTGGACCACACGCGTGCCCAGCAGGTAGGCATCCATCACCTTGCGCGCAACCGGGGAAGCCGTGCTGCTGCCGCCGCCGCCGTGTTCCACCAGCACAGCGACGGCAATACGCGGGTCGTCTGCGGGTGCGAAGGCGATGAACAGGGCATGGTCACGAAAGCGATGTTCGACATCTTCCAGTTCGGGCGCGGCTTCATCCTGCGCCAGTCCTGCGACCTGCGCGGTACCGGATTTCCCGGCGATGCGATAAGGCGCATCCTGGCCTATGTGATAGTGCGCGGTGCCGCGCGGGGCGTGCACCACAGCCTCCATGCCCTGGATTACCGTGCTCCAGTGGCGGTCGTTACTCAGCCGTACGGGCGGCACAGCGTCGATTGATACGCTTTGCAGCCTGCCGTTCACCGGGTTTTCAGACGCCATTAAAACATGCGGCTTGCGTGCGTCCCCGCGTTGCGCGAGTAGCGCGGTCATTTGTGCCAATTGCAGCGGCGTGGTGGTCATGAAGCCCTGTCCGATAACGGTGTTAAGGGTTTCGCCCGGAAACCAGGCCTGGTTACGCGCCCCGCGTTTCCACGCGCGTGAGGGCATAATGCCACTGTTTTCTCGCGGCAGATCAACCCCCGTAGGTTCGCCCAGGCCAAACATCTGACCGTAGCGATGCATGTTATCGATGCCAAGTTCCATGCCCAGCTTGTAGAAATAGACATCGCAGGAACGAAAAATGGCCTCGGTAAGATCAAGCCAGCCGTGGCCCTCGCGTTTCCAGTCGCGATATTTTCTTTCACTGTTCGGGAGCTGGAAATAACCCGGGCACCAGACTTTGCGATTGGGATCAATCGTGTGCGTTTCCAGTGCCGCCAGCGCCATGACCGGCTTGATGGTGGAACCGGGCGGGTATTGGCCCTGGAGCGCGCGATTGAATAACGGCCGGTGTGTGTTCTGTAGCAGTGCGTTGTAGTTTTTATGACTGATGCCGTCAACAAACAGGGACGGGTCGTAGCTGGGCTTGCTCACCACGGCTAGCAGCCCGCCGGTTTTCGGGTCGATGGCGACGACCGCGCCGTCCTGGTCGCCGAGGGCGTCATAAGCCGCTTTCTGCAACTGGGCGTCGATGGTCAAATACAGGCTCTGGCCTGGAATCGGCCGGTTGAATTCGAGTTCCCGCAGGGCCCGGCCGGCGGCATTTGTTTCGATAATGCGCGAGCCCGGGTCGCCATGCAGCAGGGACTCGTAGCTATATTCCACCCCGGTTTTGCCGATATGGTTGGTGCCGCGATAGCGTTTTTCATCGTGGCTTTGCAGCTCGCGTTCGGTAATGCCGCCGACATAGCCAATAAGATGCGCAGCAACATCGCCCAGGGGATAGTGACGCGTGAGCCCGGCGCGGATTTCCATGCCCGGAAATTCGCGTCGATTGACTTCAAAGCGGGCCACTTCGGTCTGGCTTAAATTCAGCCGCAGGGGGATGCCCCGAAAACGCGGCTCCTTGCGCATACGCTCAAAAAAGCGTTCACGATCCACGTCGCGAATTTCTATGTATTGGCCAAGGCGCGCGAGAGCCACCTGCATGTCTTCGATTTGCTCGGGTATGATTTCGAGCCGGTAGGCGGGCAAATTATCCGCCAGCACGACGCCGTTGCGATCATAAATCAGCCCGCGCACCGGTTGTGCCACCTGCACGCGCATGCGGTTTTCGTCGGATCGGGTGCTGTAATAATCGTGCTTTACCGATTGCAGGAAAAACAGCCGGGTAATCAGCACCCCCAGCAGGGCAGTCATGACAAGCCCGGCGACTATGGTGCGTGCCAGGAACAGGCGCCGTTCGGCAGCGTGATTTTTGATAGGTGTATTGGAGAACATGATCTATGCGCGAGGGGCGCAAATCTGGCCGCCCTAAGACTGGACCTCTATTGTAGCGAAGCGTTCCAGCGCGAGGACCCAGAATGGCCAGACAATGGTGGTGGAAAGCACGGGCAGCCAGCGCCAGAGTGGGTCGACAGCGCGACCCGAAACCCCATCAATCCAGAATAATATGAATTCGTAAAGCGCGAATACGGGCAGCAAGGTCAGGCTTTGCTGGATTAGCGGTATGCTCCAGTAAAAATCCTTGAAGCGGGCAATTACAAAAGTAACTATGGCCAGTGCCAGCGCGTGCTGGCCCAGCGGCGTGCCGTAGGAGGCGTCCAGGAACAGGCCGCAAACCCAGGCGCTGATGACGCCAAAGCGGTGCGGTTGCATTAATGCCCAGAAAGCGACGGTAGCCGCAAAAAAAGCGGGCCGCGAGATGGCTGCCCACACGGGCAGGGGGATAAGCGTTAGCACCAATGCAAACGCGATGCTACTGAATATCAGCAGCAGGCTGACGTTCGCATTGGGAGACATTATTGCCCTGCGGGGGGCGCTGCTTCAGGCGTTTGTTTGTCTGTAGGCTTTGCGGTGGATTGTGCAACGGTCGATTCGGGGGCTTCTGCCTGTTCAGCTGCCCGGGGCGGCGCTGGATGCTGCGTCCACACCAGCAGCGCTTCGCGGCCACGGTTAAGGCTGGCGGTGGGGATTGCCCGCACAGTCAGGAATTCGTCCCCGGCCTGATGCGATACCGCGGAAACGGTTGCCACCGGATAACCCGCGGGGTAGCGCCCGCCGAGGCCGGAAGATACCAGCAGGTCACCCTCACGTACGTCAGCATTATTTGCCAGAAATGGTAGCAGGAGTTTGTCGGTTTTGCCGGTGCCCTGGGCAATGGTTTGCAGCCCGGTGCGATTGAGCTCCACCGGAATACCGTGGTTGGCGTCCGTTATCATGATGGCGTTCGAGTCCATCATGTTCACTTCGGTTACCTGGCCTATGATGCCGTTGGCGTCGATTAGCGCCTGGCCCGGGAATACCCCGTCCATACTGCCTTTGTTGAGTTTCATGAAGTGCAGGTAGGGGTCGGGACTAATCGCCAGGATTTCTGCGATCAAAACATCTTCGTCCAATGAGTCGGACGAGGCCAGCAGGCCGCGGATGCGTTCGTTCTCGGCTTCAAGCGCGGCAAGTTTCTGCAGGCGCGCGCGCAGCAGCAGTACTTTCTGGTTTAATTTCCGGTTTTCTGCGGCCAGCTCATCGCGGTCGATATATTTGCTGAAAAAATCAATCGCGTCTGCCGGTAGCTCCGCCGCCAATTGCAGGGGTTGCAGCGCAGCCGCGATACCGCTGCGCACGGGTTGCACGGCTTGTTGGGCCTGGTCAATCATCATCAGGCCCAACGAGATTATCAAGACCGCGATGATCTTGAAGTTCGTCGATGGACCCTTGGAAAAAAGGGGCGACATGTCGTCGTTTGATGATCTGAACACTGTGCTTTTCAGGTTCCCCGTAAATACGATTACTTAAATACAGTTATCGGCCGCAGCTCACTGCAACTGATAACTAGCCAAGAATAGGGGGAAACCGGGGCTAACCGCAATAGCGCAGCGTTAATCCCAAGGTTAAACTAATACTTGCGCAAGTTTACTCAAGTGCAAATATTTGCCCGCTTTTGCGGTCGATCATCTCCAGCAGGATGCCGCCGCCACGCGCTACGCAGGTCAGGGGGTCGTCTGCGATGATTACCGGTAGCCCGGTTTCTTCGCTGATCAACTTGTCGAAGTTCGACAGCAAGGCGCCGCCACCAGTGAGTACGATGCCACGCTCGGCCACGTCCGAACCCAGTTCCGGAGGGGTGGCTTCAAGCGCTGTTTTTACCGCGCTGACAATGCCGGACAACGGCTCCTGCAAGGCGTCGAGCACTTCATTGGAGTTGAGCGTGAAGCTGCGCGGCACACCGGCGGATAGATGCCGGCCCACGATTGCGATTTCCTTGACTTCGTGGCCGGGAAACGCGGTACCGATCTGGTGCTTGATGGATTCAGCCGTGGCTTCACCAATCAGCATGTTGTACTGACGGCGTACATAATTAACGATCGCCTCGTCAAAACGGTCGCCGCCCAGGCGCACGGATTCGGCGTACACAATGCCGTTGAGCGAGATAACGGCGACCTCGGACGTGCCGCCGCCGATATCCAGAACCATGGAGCCGCGCGCCTCACCGATTGGTATACCGGCGCCAATGGCCGCGGCCACCGGCTCTTCTACCAGATACACCTTGCGCGCGCCGGCGTTGGACGCGGATTCGCGAATTGCGCGGCGCTCGACCTGAGTGGAACCGTAGGGCACGCACACCAGAACACGGGTAATAGGCCGCAGAAATCGCTTGTGGTGCACTTTCTTGATGAAGTGCTGCAGCATTTTTTCGGTAACGGTGAAATCGGCGATAACGCCGTCTTTCAAAGGCCGGATCGTGGTGATGTGGCTGGGCGTGCGCCCGAGCATGCGCTTGGCGTCGTGCCCGACGGCTTCAATGCGCTTGCCGCCGCGCGCATCGGTACGTACCGCCACAACCGAGGGTTCGTTTAATACAATCCCCTGGTCGCGCGCATAAATCAGGGTGTTGGCGGTACCTAGATCAATGGACAAATCGTTGACGAATAAGCCCCGGAAATTTTCGAGCATACTGGCTTTGATCCTGCTGGGGTGCGGCTTTGTGGCAGATAAATTATAAAGTTTGGAAGCGCACACAAGCCCGCGAAGCGTGGGCGACGCTCGTAACAGGCGGCTATGCTAGCAACGGCCCGGGTTTTGGGCAAGCCGCCTTTATGCTACTTTATCGCGCTGCAATACCCTGCGACTGCTTAAATCGCGCCGCAGCATGAATACCCCGGGAGCCCGGCCAGATATTGGCAGCCCAGTTCTGGACAGCGACCGCTCAACTTCAGGGATAGACGACTGTGAGCTTGACGCCTGACCAAGTCCGCAATGTGGCCATGTTGGCCCGTTTGCAGCTGGAAGCGCCCCGTGTGGACGAATATGCGCGCGAATTATCCGGGATTCTGGATATGGTTGCCGCCCTGGACGCGGCCAATACCGATGATATTGCGCCCATGGCGCACCCGCTTGATCTGAACGCGCGCCTGCGCCCGGACGAGGTGAGCGAAAGCGACCAGCGCCAGGCGTTTCAGGCCATTGCGCCGGCGGTGGAAGACGGCGTGTATCTGGTGCCCAAGGTTATTGAATAAGGTGAAGGGATAATGCATCGGCAAAGTCTTAAACAATTACGCAAGGGTCTGGCGGAAAAACGCTTTTCCGCGTCTGAACTGGCCCAGCATTTCCTGGATCGCATCGCCAAATACGATACCCAACTCAATAGTCTGGTTACGGTCAATGGCGAACAGGCGCAGGCCACGGCGGCCAAGGCCGGGGCAAACGGCCCATTGGCCGGTATACCATTGATCCACAAGGACATATTCTGCACCCAGGGCGTTAAAACCAGTTGCGGCTCACGTATGCTGGACAACTTTGTGCCCCCGTACGATGCCACCGCGGTCGCCAAGCTGAGTGAGGCGGGCGTAATCACGCTGGGTAAATCGAATATGGACGAGTTCGCGATGGGCTCCTCCAACGAAACCAGCTTTTACGGGCCGGTGAAAAATCCCTGGGACTTGAGCAAAGTACCGGGCGGTTCGTCCGGCGGTTCTGCCGCTGCCGTGGCTGCGGGCCTGGCGCCGGCCGCGACCGGCACGGATACCGGCGGCTCTATTCGCCAGCCGGCTGCCTTGTGTGGCATTACCGGGCTCAAACCCACCTATGGCCGGATCTCGCGCTACGGCATGATTGCGTTTGCCTCGAGCCTGGATCAGGCCGGTTGTTTCGCCCGCTCGGCCGCGGATTGCGCGCCTTTGCTGCAGGCGATGGCCGGGTTTGATGAACGCGATTCCACTTCAGTGGACGAACCTGTGCCGGACTATACGGCAGCGTTGAACGGCGATATTCAGGGCCTGAAAATCGGCCTGCCGCGCGAATATTTTGCCGACGGTCTGGAAGCGGGCACCCGTGCGGCGGTCGATGCGGCTATCCGGGAACTGGAAAAACGCGGCGCGCAGATAAAGGCAATCAGCCTGCCCAACACCAATCTGGCCGTACCGACTTATTACGTGCTGGCGCCGGCGGAGGCCTCGAGCAACCTCGCCCGTTTTGATGGCGTGCGTTACGGCTACCGCTGTGAAAACCCGGAGAACCTGGAAGACCTGTATCTGCGTTCGCGCGGCGAAGGCTTTGGCCGGGAAGTGCAGCGGCGCATCATGGTGGGCGCCTATGTGCTATCCGCCGGTTACTACGACGCCTATTACCTGAAAGCCCAGAAAACCCGTCGTCTGATCGCGCAGGACTTCCATGCCGCGTTTGCCGACGTGGATATTATCGCCGGCCCCACCACCCAGGCGCCCGCTTTCAACCTGGGCGACAAGCTGAATGACCCGGTGGCCATGTATCTGAACGATATCTATACCATTCCGGCCAATCTGGCCGGCTTGCCGGGCATTTCCGTACCTGCCGGGTTTGTCGACGGCTTGCCCGTCGGGCTGCAATTACTGGCGCCCTGGTTCAAAGAAGGCCCGTTGCTCAACGCTGCCCATGCTTACCAGCAGGTCACCGATTGGCATTTGCAGATCCCCCCAGGATTCGAGAACTAGAGCAAACAACCATGCAGTGGGAAACCGTAATCGGGCTGGAAGTCCATATCCAGCTAAAAACCAGCAGCAAGATATTCTCCGGCGCGTCGACCGCCTACGGCGCCCCGCCCAACAGCCAGGCCTGTGCCGTGGACCTGGGTATGCCCGGCGTATTGCCAGTAATCAACCGCGAAGTTATCCGCATGGCGACCCTGTTCGGCCTGGCCATAGACGCAGAAATCGCGCCCCGATCGATCTTTGCGCGCAAGCATTATTTCTATCCCGATCTGCCCAAGGGGTATCAGATAAGCCAGTTCGAATTGCCGATTGTTGCGGGCGGCAAGCTGGAGATTAATTACAGGGAAGGCGGCGACGAGCCGCAGTCCCGGGTGATCAACATTACCCGCGCCCACCTTGAAGAGGATGCCGGTAAATCCCTGCATGAGGATTACGAACGCTATACCGGTATCGACCTGAACCGCGCCGGCACGCCGCTGATCGAGTGCGTGTCCGAACCGGAAATGGCATCCCCCGCGCAGGCCGTAGCCTACGCCAGAAAACTGCATACCCTGGTGCAGTACCTGGGTATTTGCGACGGCAATATGCAGGAAGGTTCTTTTCGCGTCGACGCCAACGTATCGGTACGCCCGAAGGGCGAGTCCGAACTGGGCACGCGCACGGAAACCAAAAACCTGAACTCGTTCCGTTTTCTGGAAAAGGCGATTCAGTTCGAGATAGAACGCCAGATCGACCTGATCGAGTCCGGCGGAAAAGTGGTACAGGAAACCCGTTTATTCGATCCGGATAAAGGCGAAACTCGCACCATGCGCAGCAAGGAAGAAGCGCATGATTATCGCTACTTCCCCGATCCCGACCTGCTGCCGGTCGTCATTGATGATGCGTTCATCGACAGCGTACGCCAGACCATGCCCGAGTTGCCCGATGCCAAACGGGAGCGTTTTATCGCCGACTTTGGCCTGTCTGCCTACGACGCCGAGCTGCTAACCGATACCCGGGCGCTGTCTGCCTATTACGAGACTGTGCTGAAAGAGTTTGACCAGGATCCCAAACTTGCTGCGAACTGGGTTATGGGCGAGTTTTCCGGCGCGCTCAATCGCGACGGCATGGATATCGAACAGGCGCCCGTACCACCGAAAACTCTGGCCGGACTGTTATCGAGAATCGCGGATAACACGATCTCCGGCAAAATCGCGAAGGACGTATTCGAAGCCCTGTGGCGCGGCGAAGCTGAAAGCGCCGACGCGATTATCGAGCAAAAAGGTCTTAAGCAGATCACCGACACCGGCGCGATTGAAGCCTTTGTTGACGAAGCCATTGCCAACCACCCCGATCAGGTGCAACAGTATCGCGACGGTAAAACCAAGGTCATCGGCTTTCTGGTCGGCAAGGTCATGCAGGCCTCGCAAGGCAAGGCTAACCCGGCCGCGGTCAACAAGCTGTTCAAAGCCAAACTCGATTAACAATCCGGGTCGTATCGGAGCAAGTCCATGGCCACTGTAGGCAATCGTGTCGTTTTATTATTCCTTGCAGCCGCTGTGCTGGCGGGCTGCAGCCTGCTGCGTTACAAAACAGCCGAATCGCCACGCGTTACCGTAAGCGATATACAGCTGGCCGGATTTTCTATTTTCGAACAGAAATTCGACGTCACGCTGCGCATGCAGAACCCCAATGATTTCGCGTTGCCCATTACCGGCATGGAATATGAATTATGCGTGGAAGATAACGCGGTCGCTACCGGCGTAAGCGACAAAAATATAACCGTGCCGGCGTTCGGCGAGCAGTTAGTGAAGGTCTCGGTCGTGGGCAATTTTTTGAGTAGCATGACCCAACTACAGCGCTGGCAAAAAGCGGGCGGTTCGTCTCTGGGTTATCGACTTAAAGGCAAGCTGAAAATGGCTGATGTGGCGGTTAAAATTCCGTTCGACTACGCCGGAAAGTTTGAATTACAACAAGAATAGGCGCTGCTTGCGCTGTCTAAGAGGAGGGTGCGATGGTCAACAATCCGTTAATTGAGTTCGGCCTGCCGGTAGCCCTGATGATCATCATGGCCGGCATGGGACTTACCCTGACCGTAGAGAGTTTCCGCCGGGTGGTCGTTTACCCCCGAGCCATGCTGATAGGCACCCTGGCGCAAGTGTTGCTGATCCCGCTGCTGGGTTTCGCCATCGTGGAAGCCATGGGCCTTTCGCCCGCAATCGCCGTGGGCCTGATCGTAATCGCCGCCTGTCCGGGCGGCACCACGTCCAACGTATTCACCTTTCTGGCCAGAGGCAATTTGGCGCTATCCATTATGCTCACGGTTTTAGCCAGCCTGATTACGATCATAAGCATTCCGATCTTCACCAATCTGGCGTTGGACTGGTATAGCGACGTGGCGGTCGAGGCGCCGTTGCGGCTGCCGATACTGCGCACGGTGATTACGTTATCGGTGATAATTATTTTCCCGGTGCTGCTCGGCATGCTGCTCAATGCACGCAAGCCCGGCATGGCTAAAAGCGCCGAGAAATATGTGAGTAAATTTGGCCTGATCGTTTTAGCCGTCATAATCGCCGTAATCGTTTTCCAGACGCGCAACGATATTCTGGGCTTGCTGTCGCAGGCCGGCCCGGCGACGGTCCTGTTAATGGTCGCCGGCATAGGCTCAGGCTTTATCAGCGGAATGCTGTTTGGCATTTCCCGTCAGGATGCCCTGACCATCGCCATCGAAGTTGGCATCAAAAACGGCACCCTGGGGCTGCTGGTAACGCTTAGTTTGTTACAGCGCCCGGATATGGCGATCCCCTCGGCGGTTTACGGGGTATTGATGTTTGCGTTTGGTGGATTGCTGGTTGCCTACGGACGCCGTATTGCGCCGCCGCCCGCTTAGTTCGCAGTCAAATAAGCCCGTAACTGCGGCGGCAGTTCTACTTCCTGCGGCGTATGCCCGCGCGCCTCGAGCCAATGCTTGACTGCCCAACCGGTGCCTGCCGGCCAGTAACGTACCTCTTCCGGTGGCACGGCTTTGTATTCCGCCAGTTCTTCGTTGAGAGTGATTTCGCCGGTTCGGTCACGACGTGATAAACCATGAGGATCTGATTCATGCGCGCGAAAGGGTAAAGGCCAACCAGTTCCTGCACTTTACCGATTAGCCCCAGTTCTTCTTCCACCTCGCGCACTACGCCTAGCTCGGGGCTCTCGTTTTTTTCCAGAAAGCCGGTGACCAGGCCGAACATGGCTTTGGGCCAGGCGACATTGCGCGCCAGTATGATTCTGCCGCCATGTTCTACAATGGCGCCGACAACCGGCACGGGGTTGTCCCAGAAAACGTGGCCGCACTGGGTGTCGGGGCAGCATTGTCGAACGCGCCCGCCTAGTTCGGCCTCTATCAGCGGGCTGCCACAGGTGGGGCAATATTTGTAATTCATTGGCGCAGCCTAGCGGGCGTAGTCAGGAGCGGCAAGCGCCGGCAAACTATTTGATCTGTTTATCTATGAGACCGGAATAGCGCTCGCGCATTTGCAGCACCCCATAGCTGGGAATACTCATGCCCAGATTCCAGCCGGGGTTGATGGCAAAGCCCAGCCCGGGTGAGGTATGCGCAAGCAGCCACACGAATTCCGTGGTGATACCGAAACGATATTCCGGGTAAGTCTTGGCCACGCGGGCGGCGAGTTCCGGACTGGTAAATACGGCCAGCATACGGGGTTGGCCGTTTTCAGCGGGGAGTACCAGCGCGGTTATGTCCTCGGGCGTTTTCTGCTCGAGCACGTCGCGCTTGGACAAGACCACGACTTCAGAATCTACCAGCTGATCGAAAAAACCAGGCACCTTGCGTTCGCCTTTCTGCACCGCCAGCAGATGCCGTTCGAGGGTGTTGTTGGGTTCAACATGCGCAGCTTTGTCGGACTGCGCCCAGGCCGCTGTGGCAGTCAGTAGCACGGGCAGAAGTAATAAAAAATTCTTGTAAAACATGACGTAGGTTCAGTCGGAGGTCCGGGATTTTTTCGGTTTGAATTCAGCCACCGCCTGGCGAAAGCGCTGGGCATCCTGCGGGTCGGCGGCCTTGCTGCTATAGCGTAGCGCGATATACAGCCCGGCGATACGGCGAGCCTCTTCCAATACGAAATGAGTCTGAAGCCAGGCACATGTTTCCAACATGAAATGAGTCTGAGCTAAGCATAACCGTTCAAGATGGTGGGATGAAACTCATCATGAACGTCAAACATTTAACGACCTTGCAGCAAG
>JBDNIO010000268.1:0-2335 GCA_041688215.1 Salinisphaeraceae bacterium
AATTGATTTTTTAACGACAGAGAAACAGGAAAAGATAAAAGAGTTAAACCACAAAGAACACAAAGTTAAGAAAATACTTGAAGGGTGCGAACAACCCTTCGTGTTCTTTATGCCTTTGTGGTTAAAAATAGTTTTCTCTGTTTCTCTGTGGTTAGCAAGTTTTAACCCACTGCGCCTTCCAGCGTGACGTTTAACAAAGCCTGCGCTTCCATCGCGAATTCGCCCGGCAATTCCCGGAATACATCTTTACAGAAGCCGCTTACGATCATGTTAACGGCGTCTTCTTCGGACAAGCCGCGCTGCAGGCAATAAAACAATTGGTCTTCACCAATCTTGGAGGTGGTGGCCTCGTGTTCAAGTACTGCGGTGGGGTTTTTGGTTACCGCATAGGGGAAGGTGTGGGCGCCGCATTGGTCGCCGATCAGCAGCGAATCGCATTGCGTGTAATTGCGGGCGTTATCGGCCTTGGGCAGGATCTTCACCAGGCCGCGATAAGCCTGTTCGCCGCGTGCGGCGGAGATGCCCTTGGCGATGATGGTGCTCTTGGTGTTTTTGCCGACGTGGATCATCTTGGTGCCGGTGTCGGCCTGCTGCATGCCGCGGGTTACGGCCACCGAATAGAATTCACCGACCGAACTTTCGCCCAGCAATACACAGCTTGGATATTTCCACGTAATTGCGGAGCCGGTTTCCACTTGCGTCCAGGAAATCTTGGAGCGATCGCCGCGGCATTCGCCGCGTTTGGTCACGAAGTTGTAAATTCCGCCCTTGCCATTTTCGTCGCCGGGATACCAGTTCTGCACGGTCGAGTATTTTATCTCGGCATCGTCGAGTGTGACCAGTTCCACCACTGCGGCGTGCAGTTGATTTTCGTCGCGTTGCGGCGCGGTGCAGCCTTCCAGATAAGACACGTGGCTGCCTTCTTCGGCGATTATTAATGTGCGCTCAAATTGCCCGGTATTTTCCGCGTTGATGCGGAAGTAGGTAGACAATTCCATCGGGCAGCGCACGCCCTTGGGGATGAACACGAAGCTGCCGTCGGTGAACACTGCCGCGTTTAAGGCGGCAAAGAAATTATCGCCTTGCGGCACCACCGAGCCCAGATACTGCTGTACCAGTTTGGGGTGCTCCTGAATCGCTTCGGACATTGAGCAGAAAATTACGCCGGCGTCTTTAAGTTTTTCCTTGAAAGTCGTGGCCACCGACACGGAATCGAATACCGCATCCACCGCCACATTGGTCGCGACTTTCACGCCGGCCAGCACTTCTTGTTCGCGCAGCGGAATGCCCAGCTTGCTATAAGTTTCCAGCAATTTGGGATCCACTTCGTCCAGGCTCTTGGGCTTGTCGGCATCCGACTTGGGCGCCGAAAAATAGGATATCGACTGATAATCTATCTCCGGATAATGCACATTCGCCCAATTCGGCTTTTGCATTTGCTGCCATAATTTATAGCCTTCCAGCCGCCAGTCGAGCATCCATTTTGGCTCTTTCTTCTTGGCGGAGATGAAGCGAATTACGTCCTCGTCCAGCCCGGGCGCAATCGTGTCTGATTCCACATCGGTAACAAAACCGGCCTTGTATTCCAGGTTTTCGACGAGGCTATCGATGTCTTGTTCGCGTACTGCCATGTTAGTGAAATCCCTTTGGTTAGTTGAATGTCTTGGTGCTTGAAGTCCGCGGCCGGGTGTCGGGCCGTAGTTGCAAGTTCTCGATGGGGCCGGCCATTTGCGCCAGGCTGATATCCGCCAGTGCGCCGTGTACCGCACGGTTAATGACCTGCCAATTATCACGCAGTCTGCAAGAGGCCTGAATACCGCAGCGGCCGTTGTGTACCGTGCATTCGGTAAGCCCGATTGGCCCTTCGATTGCGGCGATGACCTCGGCCATGTCTATTTTACTGGCTGCGCGGGCCAGGCGATAACCGCCGTGCGCGCCACGTTCTGATTCGACCAAGCCTGCACGGCCCAGGCGGTTGAGCAGCTTACTAACCGTAGGCGCGCCAATATGCGCTTCATCCGCCAAATCGGCGGCATTACGCAGGGCTTGGGGTGAGCGGGCCAGGGCCGTTATCACCACCATGCCGTAATCGGTTAATTTGCTTAATCGCAGCATTGAATATTCTGTAAAAATTAAACCGGACTAAATTAGTCCTGAATACGCATGATAAGTGATCGCTCCGCTTTTTGCAAGGACTAGCCTCTTCCAATACGAAATGAGTCTGAAGCCAGGCACATGTTTCCAACATGAAATGAGTCTGAGCTAAGCATAACCGTTCAAGATGGTGGGATGAAACTCATCATGAACGTCAAACATTTAACGACCTTGCAGCAAG
>JBDNIO010000269.1:0-2869 GCA_041688215.1 Salinisphaeraceae bacterium
CTTGCTGCAAGGTCGTTAAATGTTTGACGTTCATGATGAGTTTCATCCCACCATCTTGAACGGTTATGCTTAGCTCAGACTCATTTCATGTTGGAAACATGTGCCTGGCTTCAGACTCATTTCGTATTGGAAGAGGCTACCACTAACAATTACCGCGCAAGTCGGTATAATGCGCGGTCATTTTTACAGTACCTATTTTTGGGCAGGTCCAAACATCAGACCTTGTGCCCACAATGCTGACCGGAGCAGAACATGAAACCCTTTGAGCTCAATGCCGAAGTGCGCACCGCACATGGCCGCCCCCAAAACCGTCGCCTGCGCCGCGAAGGCCGCGTACCCGCGATTTTATATGGCGGCAACGGCGAGCCGGTCATGCTCCACGTGGATCGTGATGATCTCAACCATCATCTGGACAACGAAGCGTTTTACTCGCACGTCATCAAGATCAACATCAAGGACGGCGCTACCGAAGAAGCCGTGCTGCGTGCCTTGCAGCGCCACCCTGCGCGCGCGTTGATTCAGCACATGGATTTGCTGCGCATCGTCGTCGGCGAAACCCTGCGCATGAGCATTCCGCTGCATTTCATAGGCGAAGAAAAGGCGCCTGGCGTGGTAGACGAAGCCGGCATCTTCCAGCACAGCCGTAACGATGTTGAAGTGGAATGTTTGCCGCGCAACCTGCCCGAATACATCGAAGTGGATTGTTCCACCATAGGCCTGCACGACGTGTTTTACCTGTCCGACCTGAAAATGCCTGAAGGGGTGGAACTGGTTGAAATGATGCACGAAGATTTTGCGGACGCTACCGTGGCAAGTGTGCAGTTGCCGCGCGCCGCGCTGGAACTCGAAGCCGAAGAAGCCGAAGCAGCCGATATGGCGGCGGCACTCGAGTCCGAGGAATCCGGGGACGAAGACGCCGAACAGGGCGACTCGGAAGCAGACGACAGCGGCGAAGCCGGCGAAGAGGACAAGTAGTCCGTCTCGCGGGGCGGGTCGAATTCGACGGCCGGGGTTAGAGTATGTCTGCCCCGATTCGTGCACTGATCGGTCTGGGAAACCCGGGTCCAGAGTACGCCCGCCAGCGGCATAACGTAGGCTTCTGGCTGGCGGACGCCTTGGCGCAAGCCTCCGGCGAAAACCTGCTGGAACAACCCAAATTCAAAGGCTGGGCCGCACGCATAAACTTCAGCGGCGAGCCTTTGTGGTTGCTCAAACCCGCCACGTTTATGAACCGCAGCGGCGAAGCAACCCTGGCGCTGCTGTCCTTCTACAAGATACCGATCGAGCAAACCCTGGTCGTACACGACGAACTGGATATGCCGTCCGGCACCGCGCGCTTCAAACGCGGCGGTGGCCATGGCGGGCACAACGGCTTACGCGATATTACCCGCGTGCTCGGCCCGGAGTTTGCACGCCTGCGTATTGGCATAGGCCATCCGGGAGACAAAAGCCGCGTTACCGGCTACGTGCTCTCTGCGCCCACGGCAGAACAGGAGCAGGCGATTTTCGCAAGTCTGGAACGCAGCGTTGCGTCGCTGGAATTATTGATGACCTCCGGTTGGGATAAAGCCACTCAACTGTTGCATACACAGGAGAAACCGTGAGTCTACGCGCAGGAATCGTCGGGCTGCCCAACGTGGGCAAGTCCACATTGTTTAACGCCCTGACGGCGGCCGAAATCCCGGCCGAGAACTATCCTTTCTGCACCATCGACCCCAACGTGGGCGTGGTGCAAGTACCCGATGCGCGCCTGAATGCTCTGGCAAATATCGTTAATCCCAAAAAGATACTTCCCGCCACCGTGGAATTTGTAGACATCGCCGGCCTGGTCGCAGGCGCATCGCAAGGCGAAGGGCTGGGCAACAAATTTCTGGCCCATATCCGTGAAACCAACGCGATCGTGCATGTTGTGCGCTGTTTTCACGATGATGACGTAACCCACGTCGCCGGCGGCGTTGACCCCATTCGCGATGTAGAAACCATCGACACCGAATTGGCGCTGGCCGATCTCGACACCGCTACCCGCGCGCTCGATCGTGCCGGCCGCACCGCAAAAACCGGCGCCAAAGACGCCAAACTCCAGGTCGAAGTTCTCGAACAGGTCGTCGCCATACTGGACCAAGGTCGCCCGGTACGAAACTTGGAACTAAGTACAGAACAGAAAAAAATCCTGCGTGACCTGCACTTGATTACCGCCAAGCCCGTGCTGTTTATGGCCAATGTCGACGAAGACGGCTTCACCGGCAACGAACTGCTAACCCGCCTGGAACAACACGCCGAAAGTACCGGTGCCGGCTTGGTCGCAGTCTGCGCTTCACTCGAAGGCGAAATGGCACAACTCGAGGACGCCGACAAGGCAGAATTCCTTGCTGACCTCGGCCTGGAAGAGCCGGGCCTCAATCGTGTCATCCGCGCCGTCTACGAATTACTCGGCCTGCAAACCTACTTCACCGCCGGCCCCCAGGAAGTACGTGCGTGGACGGTTCGTACCGGCGCCACAGCCCCGCAAGCCGCCGGCGTAATCCATACAGACTTCGAACGCGGCTTCATCCGCGCCGAAGTCATCGCCTACGACGACTACATCCAACACCAGGGCGAACAAGGCGCCAAGGAGTCGGGGCGCCTGCGCCTGGAAGGCAAGGAATACCTCGTACAGGAAGCCGATGTAATCCATTTCCGTTTCAACGTATAACGCATTTTTTACCTTGCCCGTGAAATCTGAAGGCGATTAGCTTAAAATGCGCGCCCCTGACGATTTGTATACGAATCAGTCAGTCGGCGACACACCCAAAAGGCCACGTAGCTCAGCGGTTAGAGCACAGCATTCATAATGCTGGGGTCACTGGTTCAAATCCAGTCGTGGCTACCA
>JBDNIO010000270.1:0-7552 GCA_041688215.1 Salinisphaeraceae bacterium
AACCTGCCTGGTGCTGCATTGGCGCTCGACCTGCTCGAGGATCTCGATCGCTTGCGCTAAGCCATTTCAAGGTTTTGGCTTTTTGGACGGAAAAAATGGTGGGCGGTACAAGATTCGAACTTGCGACCCCTGCCGTGTGAAAGCAGTTCGGCATCTTTTTTAATTTCTCCGCGGGTCTAATTTCCCGCAGCTTACTGCGACATGACTGATCGATGCGTAGCGAGTACCAAGGCAATACCCCGCGGCTTGCCGCGGGGTTCTTTATTGTCGTCCTCGCCCGCTGCCGGGTACAATCTGGCTAAATTGCTGGCCTGGATTGCTTGGCTTTGTAGAATAGTGCGGAATGTGGGTCTGAATTTTCGTGGACCGCGTTTTTTACTGTCTGGTCGGCCGGTTTTGGGGTGAATATTTCAGGCACGACCAAGTAAGTGCCATTCGGGGAACCCCTTGGCTTTCCAACGGTAAATCCTGTTCTCCGCCACACCCTGTTGTCAGGCCAGATCGACAATCGTTAATCCGGTCGCATGCTCCTTGAGCAAGCCAATAATCTGTTCTTCGAAAAAGACTTGTGCTTCATAGCAGGCCCTACTTCGTTCCAGAACAACGGGAAATCCCACATTGCGTGGTGTAGGAATTATGGGGAGAAGGTCAAAGCTAATGCGCGAAAAGCCGGTCGCTGCAGATCAGCACGCGCAGTAGATGATTATATGCAACGTGACTGTTGTATTTCTGAAACGCTAAAAGGCCGCGTGCAGAGTAAAGAAGGGATTATTCAGGCCAAAAATAATCTAATCAGAACGATAATGACAAAACATTGTGTTTTAGGCTGGATTGGCGTGATGCTTGCATGTCAGCAGTACGTGACAACTAAAACCTAAGCCATTAATGATCGGTGTCAGTCGCGTTTGTGTAAGTCAAAGTGTGGTTGTGAACTAAATGGCTATGGCCAGTTATCTTACCAGTCAGCAGATTGGTTACGGGGCCACGGCGCTCGGTGTATTGGGTTTTTCCACGAAAGCGATTTTTGCCAAGTTGGTGTATCCGTATGGCGTGGATCCAATCACATTGATGACTATCCGCTCGCTGGTTGCGATGCCGGTGTTATGGATGTTGTTGGTGGCAACGCGTGAGCCGGCGCTTCCGTTGGGTGGCGTGGGGTGGTTACGCTTGGCATGGGCGGGCGTTGCAGGCTATTACATTGCCCCCTTCCTGGACTTTTATGGGCTGCAGACGATTACCGCCACCCTGGAAAGGCTTATTCTTTTCCTCTACCCCTGTTTTGTGGTGATTCTGGGCGCCATAGTTGCTCGCCGGCGATTAAGCCTGGCCACATTGGCTGCGCTGCTGCTCGCCTACGTCGGTGTCATAGTCACCGTTGTCGCAGGCGGCTGGAGCCAAATCGGCGGTGATTGGGTGGGTTTGCTGTTGGTGTTAGGTGCCGCGATGGTTTTTGCCACGTATTACATAATTGCGGGAAATTTGGCCAGGCGTCTCTCGGCGATCCGCTTTTCCACCTATTTAATGAGCATTGCCGGGGGTGCGACGATTATTCATTTTCTTGTCGTGCGCAGTGCCTGGGATCTGTTTGCCTTGCCGATACCGGTTTATCTTTATGGTGTTGCCTTGGGCGTTGTCTCCACGGTGCTGCCCATTATTCTGGTGACCGAAGGGCTACGCCGTATTGATACGAATTCGTCGGCGGCGATTAATATGCTAGGCCCAGTATTTACCTTTATCATGGCCTACAGTTTATTGGGCGAATCGCTGGAATTGTTGCAGTTTGTTGGTTTCGCGATGGTTTTGTTTGGTGTTTTCGCCCTGGGCCGAAGCTTTCGCCCGGTGCGCGATTCGTCCCTGGCAGCGGTAGAGTAATTTAATCAGGAGGTGGCCTTATGGCCGGTAAGACGCTTTACGACAAATTGTGGGAGGTGCATGTGGTGACCGAGAACGAGGATGCCACTGCCTTGCTGTACATTGATCGGCACTTGATTCACGAGGTTACCTCGCCACAGGCTTTCGATGGTCTGCGTCAAGCGGGCCGTTCAATGCGACGGCCGGCGAGTACCTTTGGGGTGCTGGATCACAACGTGCCCACGCTGCATCGTGAGACAATAGAAGACCCGATCTCGCGCACACAAATCGAGGCCATGGAAACTAACTGTCGTGATTTTGGCGTGGTGCTTTACCGATTATCCGATGAGCGCCAAGGCATTGTGCACATTATTGGTCCGGAGCAAGGCCTTACCCTGCCCGGCATGACCTTGGTTTGCGGTGATTCGCATACCTCCACGCATGGCGCCCTGGGCACACTCGCGTTCGGAATAGGCACCTCGGATATCGAACATGTGATGGCCACACAATGCGTGTTGCTGCGCAAAGCCAAGACCATGCAGGTTCGTGTGGAAGGCCGTCTCGGGCTAGGCGTATCGGCGAAGGACATTATCCTCGCGCTAATCGGCAAAATCGGTACCGATGGCGGCACCGGTTATGCCATGGAATACGCGGGTTCCGCGATTCGCGCCTTGTCGATGGAGGGCCGCATGACAGTCTGCAATATGTCGATTGAGGCCGGCGCCCGATGCGGAATTATCGGCGTCGATGACACGACCATTGATTATGTTCGAGGACGTCCGTATACCCCCGAAGGCGATCATTGGGATATGGCTGTGGACATTTGGCGTGACTTGGTCAGCGACGACGATGCCGTATTCGATACGGTGGTGGAAATGGATGCCGCCGCGATTGAGCCGCAGGTAACCTGGGGTACCACGCCGGGTATGGTTGTCCCGGTTGGCGGCGCTGTGCCCGATCCGGCGCAGGAGCATGATGCAAGTCGGCGCAAAGCTTTGCAATTGGCTTTGGAGTATATGGACTTGGCGCCAGGCACGCCGATTACCGATATCGCTATGGATAAGGTATTTATTGGTTCCTGCACCAATGCCCGCATCGAGGACTTGCGCGCGGCCGCCGAAGTGGTGCGTGGGCGCCGGGTTGCGCCCAACATCAAGCAGGCCCTTGTGGTGCCCGGTAGCGGCTTGGTCAAATTGCAGGCCGAACAGGAAGGCTTGGATCAGGCGTTTATCGATGCGGGTTTTGAGTGGCGCAGCGCCGGTTGTTCCATGTGCCTGGGTATGAATCCCGACCTGTTAAGCCCGGGGGAGCGCTGCGCATCCACTTCCAATCGTAATTTCGAGGGCCGCCAAGGCCGAGGTGGACGCAGCCATCTCGCTAGCCCAGCCATGGTCGCGGCCGCCGCAATTCATGGTCATTTTGTCGATCCCCGCAAGCAAGCGGATTAGGAGAACCCGATATGCAGAAATTCGAGGTTTTTACCGGTGTTGTTGTGCCGCTGGATCGTGCCAATGTGGATACCGACACGATTATCCCCAAGCAGTTTCTAAAATCTATCCATCGGCGTGGGTTAGGTCCGTTTGCCTTCGATAACTGGCGTTATATGGACGAGGGAACGCTGGGGCAAAATTGTAGCCAGCGGCCATTGAATCCCGATTTCGCGCTTAATAAGCCCCGCTATCGCGACGCCGAAATACTACTAACTCGGGACAATTTCGGCTGTGGCTCCTCGCGTGAACACGCCGCCTGGGCGTTAATTGACGATGGGTTTCGCACGGTCATAGCGCCGAGCTTCGCGGAGATATTCTTTAGCAACGCCATCAAAAATGGCATGTTGCCGGTGGTGCTCGACGCCAAGGTGGTGGATGGGCTGTTTGAGTCGGTCCAAGCCAAACCGCAATTCAGTCTGCGTGTCGATTTGGCTGCGCAGACGTTAAGCGAACCGGACGGCGCCAGCATTGAGTTTGAGATTGATCCCGAAATCAAGCGTTGCCTGCTGGAAGGTTTGGACGATATCGCCCTAAGCTTGAAACACGCCGACGCGATCAGGGCCTACGAGGAGGCACGCGCCAAGCAAGTGCCGTGGTTGTTTCCGGATATCGCAGAAGATTAGGCTGCCGTATGCAACGCGATACCGATAAAAATAAGCAACGCCCGGCGCTGGATCGCCTGCACCATATTTCCTTCGTGGTAGCTGATCTGGACAAGGCAGTCGCGCGCTACGAACAGTTATTAGGTGTGCCGGTGGCAGAGCGCGGGCCGGTGGCAACCCGTGGCGCCGAGGTGGCAATTTTCCGGCTGGCCAATGTGAACTTGGAGGTGGTGGCGCCCGCGACGGAAGATAGTTCGTTGCACGCCTACCTGGCGGAACACGGCGAAGGGTTCTTCCACATCGCTTTCGGGGTGGAGGATGTAGATAACGCCTACCAGCAACTCAAGGCGGCGGGCGTGGCCATGCAGAGCGAACCCTACACCGCATATAAGGACTGGCGCATCTCTTATATGGACGAAACGCTACCCGGCGATGTCAGGCTGCACATTCTTCCCGCGGACTCCGAGTAGCGTTGTATCGGCTATGGGATTATCCGGCGGCGTTTAATCCGCCGCTGCGTGCTCCAAGCTGCCAGCCTCTAAATAACGCGTACTTACGTCTAAAAGCTCACGTCCTGCCAGCATGCCTTCGTAAATGGCATGCTCAATCAGACGTGGTGCGTGACAATCTCCGATCCGATAAACCTGCGCATGTTTTGTCTTGAGTTCAAAGTACAGCGCGTCTTCGGACTGGTGGCCCGTAGCCAGCACAAAACTATCGAAGCCCGCTAGGGTTTGCTCGGTCCCCGAGAACAGGTCGAATAGTGTCGCCGTGTTACCATCAATATTCTGCACCCAGTGGTTGACGGTATATTGCATGCCGCTTTCACGCAGCCGCCCAAGCACACTGGGCAAATCCAGGGTCGGCACAAGATTCGGGCCAATGCCGTTGAATCGGCTAACAATATGTACTTCATGCCCAAGTTGCAGAAGTTTCTCGGCAGTGCCCAACACGTAGCGGCTACCATCGTCATCCAAGAAAAGCACTCGCTTGCCGATTTGTTTCGGGTCGCTGAGCACGTCGGGTACGCTAAACACGTTGGCTTGGCTTGCCCCTGGGAGTTCTTCGACCATCGGGTTGATGCTGGAAAAGCCAGTGATTAAAGGTTTGGATCCCGTGGCAACGATTACGCCGTCCGGCGCAAGTGCCGCAATTGTTGCGTCATCGGCCGCCTGACCCAAGCGCACATCCACACCCCGCCGCCGTATTTGGCCCTCCAGGTCTTGCGTGATCCAGGCGAAACTATCGCGGTACGGCTGCTCAATAATAAGATTGACTTGCCCTCCAAGCCGGTCGGCTCGCTCAAACAGGGTGACCCGGTGGCCGCGTTCGGCTAAATCCGCGGCGGCTTTCATGCCCGCGGGGCCGCCACCGATGACTGCCCAGTGTTTGCTTTCGGCGCTTGGCTTTACGGTGTCGCGGCCAAAAAGTTCTTCGCGACCAGCGGCTGGATTTAGAATGCAAGTAATCGGCCGCCCCTGGAACAGCCGACCAATGCAGCCCTGGTTAACGCGAATACAATGCGTAATCTCCTCTTCACGGCCAGCCTTGAGCTTGATGGCATACTCGGGGTCGGCAATCTGCTCGCGGGTCATGGCGATCATATCTGCCTGTCCGTTGGTCAAGGCGTTCTCCGCCATCACCGGGTCTTTGATGCCTCCGACCGCGAACACAGGCAGGTTGACCGCCGCCTTGACTTGCGCGAGGCGCTCCAGCAACCATCCTTCGGGAATATCGTTGGTGGGAATGCCGTAGCCGATATTATGATAGGTACCCGCGGTGGTATTGATGTAGTCAACTAAGCCCGTCTCCGCCACGGCGCGCGCTATGGCGACCGCCGTGTCTATCTCAAAGCCGCCGGGCGCCATCTCGGTAAGCGGGATACGCACACCCACAACAAAGTCTTTGCCCACGCGTTCGCGCACCTGGCGGATGACCTCCAATGGATAGCGCATACGGTTTTCGAAATTGCCGCCGTACTCGTCATCACGCTTGTTAAACAACGGGGATATAAACTGGTGTAGAAGATAGCTATGCGCCAGATGCACCTCGACGCCATCAAAGCCCGCCTCGCGTGAGTAAGCACAGCATAGCGCCCAGTACTGCGCCACCTCGGCCAGGTCTTCAGCCTCCATGGGTTTGGGTGTTTCGCCAAAGGCCGGAGACTTTACGTTGGAGGATGACCACAACACCCGATAGTCGTCCATGGCGCTGCTGCTGCCATTGAAGCCGAAGTGATTCTGCTGGGCGATAATCTTGGCGCCATGCTCGTGGACCACATCGGTAACCGCCCGCTCGCGTTCTATAATCTCTTTGCGATACCCCCAGTTAAACCCCCGGGAGCCGGTATTCGATGTGGGATGCACCAGGCGATTACCGGTGATGATTAGTCCAAGTCCGCCGCGGGCTCGCTCGCGCTGGTAGTGCACCTCGCGTTGGTTGGTTAGCCCATCACGCATGCCGAACACTTTGGCGTGCGCGGTTTGCATGAGCCGGTTACGGACTGTGATGTTGCCGATGTCCAGGGGCGAAAACAGACGCGGATAACGCTGCTCGCCGACGCTGGGTTCTTGGTTATTGGGCATTTGCCATCCTCCCATAAATGAACTGACGCATGAGTTGAATAGCAAGTTACGTGCCGTTTGAACATACCCGTGGCAGTAATCCCGCACGGCGCTAGGCCTGCCGGGGATTCTTGGTTTATAACCGCGCTGTATTGCGTACTTATGGAGCTTTGTAACCCGTTGCAGCCTTGCAACGATATGTTGCTTGATTGTCTCTGAGCGGCCTTCCAGATACTGAGACTGCATCAGCGCATTCTTAAAAAAATCATGCAAAAACAAAGTGCTGTCGGATTCAAACACGAGTTGGCTTGCTTCTTGCCAACTTGGTTGTCAGTTTTCCGCGAGGTGAGTCATGGCTAAACGCATTAAAATCATTGTGCCCATCCCTATGGACGAGGCGAGTGTGGCTAATCGCGCCAAACAATTGCCTAAAGAGATAATCGCCGACGGTTTCGAGGTAGACTTCGTAGCGGTTAAAACCGGCGCTGCGCTAGGCGATAGTTACTACGATGGATTGTTGATGGACATGACGGTCGTCGAAGCGGGGTTGCAGGCCCAGGCGCAAGGCTACGATGCCGTTGGCATAGACACTATTAGCGATTCCGGCCTATATGCATTGCGCTCACGGCTAACTATTCCCGTGGTGGGGCCGGGTATCGTGTCGCTGCACATAGCCTGCATGTTGGGGCAGAAGTTTTCCATTGTTTCCATGTGGGACGAATGGTTCCACTTTTACAAAAAGTTACTCAACGAATATGCGCTGTGGCCGCGTTTGGCCTTAATGCGTTCGATTCGAACTCGCCCGCCCGGACCTGAAAGAGTTGCTTGAAGGCAAGGAAAAGGTCATTTTCGCCAAACTGGAACAGGAGGCCACGCGGGCAATTGAGGACGACGGAGCGGATGTCAGGGACTGTCTCAAAAACTGTGTAACTGCTCCACACAGGGTAATGTACCCGCAAAGGAGCAGAGCAGATGGAACAGGACAAAATGAAGGCTTTGGCAGGCGAGCTTGCCAAGGGCATAAAGACCGAGAAAGACTTAGGCG
>JBDNIO010000271.1:0-18021 GCA_041688215.1 Salinisphaeraceae bacterium
AGAAACCATCGGCAATGCCAACGAAGATATCATTCGTCAATACGTACAGGATCAACTAAAGACAATGGAAAAAGGCGAGACAAACGGGCAACAGTTAGGGTTCTTCTAAAACTCGGTCGCTTGCGGCCGAGTTTTTTATCTCTGCGAATTCTGCGAATTCTGCGAATTCTGCGCTCTCTGCGGTAAAAATAAACGTTAACGCAACATCAGCGTGGTCTGCGCCAGACGCTGCGCCTGAATCCGGTTCAGATTCCAAAATACCAGCGCGGCGATGCGCGGCGAACGGCGACGCAGCCGCTCCATGTCGTCATTATTGAAGCGTATAAGCCGTACATCACTTAGGGTATCCACGTTGGCGGTACGGCGTTTGGCGAAATGCCCGACTTCGCCCATTACCGCCCCGCGGCGCATATCCGACAGGTTTACATCCTCACCCTCGCGGCGTACCCAGGCGCGTAGTTCGCCGTCGATTACGACATAAATATCCCCGGCGCGATCGCCCTCGGACATTACCCTTTTCCCCGCCTTGAATCGCTGCACGTGGGATAATAGCGCAAATACCCGCGCCTGACGCAGGCTCAAATACGCGAACAGGGGAATTGTTTTTTGCGGTTCCCGACCCAGGTCCAGCCGCAACACATCCCACAAGGTGACTATGCGAACCCCGGAAGCCAGCGCCGGGGTAAAGGTAAGGTCCGCAAGCCAGGCGACCGCAATAGTAAATGCCGCCAGTGCGCCGAACTGCACCTGATTCTGCAGCCCGCTTAAGGTCAGCATCAAAAAGCCAAGAACCAGGGCCGCAGAGCTGTAGGTCACCGGGCGAATCACGGTATGCAGGGCACTTACCGTGGCTTTGTTTTCGCTGGCCAGGCGCTGGGCATCGGCATTAAAGCGGGCGAAATAATACAGGGTATCGTCTACCGCTATACCCAGAACAATGCAGGCAATCAAGCTGGTGGTGGGGCTGAGCGGCACACCGAAAAAGCCGAGCGCGCCGAAGTATAAAAAAATTGGAATAACGTTGGGCAGCAAAGCCAGCAGGCCCACCCGGAACGAGGTGAACAGGCCAGAGAGCAACAGAAACACCACCAACAACGCCGCACCGATGGTAAGCACCTGGCCATCCGCAATCTGGTCCACGGCGTTACTTACCAGCACCGCCGTGCCGGTAACGCGCCCGGTAACCGGTGCCGGCAACTCACTGATGCGCGCCTCTATGCGCTGGACCAGTTCGCCAATCTCCGTGCTGCCGCTCACGAGTGCGCGCACTTGGATTTGCAGGTTCTGGAAATCGCTGTCCGCCAGCGCCTCCAGCGTTTCGCCACTGCCGAATAACAATAGCTGCTTGACTGCGGTGCGGCTCTCGGGAATCGAGAAATAGCTCTGCTGGCCTTCGTGCAGCGCGCGATTAAGCACCTTCAGGTAGTCCACCATTGAAGTGGTCGATCCGATTTCCGGCTGGGCCAGTAGCCATTGTTGCAATTCTGCAACCCGGGCCAGCAAATTCGGGTCGGAGAAGGTATCCGACGTGGGCGACTCCAGCACCACCGAAAGGGGCGTGGCACCACTGAAATCCTGGCTTATACGCTCAAAATCCGCCCGCACCGGAGCGTCTGCGGGAAACCCCCGGACATAGTCGGTGCCAACCTTGATATTGAATATACCGAGGATGGATACGAGCAATAGCAAGCCCCCAGCCAGCAGGATGGAATTGCGGTGACGCACATCAAAGCGGCCCAGGCGTATGGCCGCCCGGCGGAATAGTTGCGTGCCCGGGGGGCACCAGTCTGCTGCAACCGAACAGCGCGAGCATGGCGGGCAGGAAAGTAAGGGATAAAAGTACCGAAAACGCCACGCCCGCCGCCGCAAGCCAGGCGAACTCCCGAATGGGGGGCAACGGCGACAAGGTCAAGGCGATAAAACCGGCTGCCGTTGTGGCCCCTGTCATCAGCAAGGGTATCGCCACATCGGCCAGCGCGGTTTCCACATTGCTATCCGCATTTTTGGCGTGCGCCTGAAAAAATGCGGAAAGAAAATGCAGGGTATAGGCCAAGCCGATGGTAATGACCACCGGCGGCACAATCGCCGTAATCAGATTAAGGGAGCGTCCGGTCACCGTAATCAGACCCAGGACCCAGATCAATGCAACCGCCAGTGTCAGCAATGGCAAAAGCACTGCGCGGCCGCTGCGAAAACCCAGGAACAGAAATATCGCAATCAGTGCGAAAATGGTTGGTATTATGCGGGTGAGTTCACGTGTTAGCGCCTCGCCGGTTGCCGCTTTCAGTACCGGCGGGCCGGCAAGGCGGATTTCGGCCTGCGGGATTGCGGACTGCAGCTGGGCGCGGATTTCTGCCACCATGGCATTTGCGCCGTAGGTGCTTTCGTAATCCGCATCCAGGTAAACCACCAATGCCGTCGCGCCGCCGGTAGCAGACAGCAGCGTGCCGGCATACAAGGGATTCGCTTGAACATCCCGGACCAGTTGCGCCGGGTCGCCGCCGGCACCCACCGCGGTATCCATGCTCAGACTGTCGCCCTCGGCCGCCAGCAATGGTGCGGACACCAGCGACAGCACGTTGTTTACCCCGGGTACGGCGAGTAAATTATCGGTGGCTCGGGCAATCGCCTCCAGATGCGGGGCGCTGAAAATATCAGGCAGATAAACCGCTGCAACCACCGATTCCGTGCGCCCGAACCACAGCTCGGTTTTTTCCAGGAATTTTCGCTGCGCGTTGTCCGCCGGCAAAAGACTCTGGATGGCGGGGTCGATCTGCAGACGCAGACTGGCGTCGTCCCAATCCACCAGCTGACTCGCCGCCAGGCCGGTGAGCACCAGTACCACGCCCACCACCACCGCCGCATGCCGGACGATACGGTTGGCTATACGTTCAATCATGGTGCGTTAAAACGTATGCGGTGCTGCGCTTTAGTCCCTGGATTTTGGCAGGTAGGCGCCAAGGTAAAACCCTCGCTGGTTGAACACGGCGCTATTGATTCTCTGGTCGAATTGGACTTCGGTAATTTCCAGAGTCGTATGCGTATCCTCGCTTAAATCACGCATGGTCAGGTGCGTTGCCAGCCAGCGCTCGCCCACTTGCCTTAGGCTCTCAGGGCCTGCGGCAAGCTGTTTACGTGGCATTTCGCCCGCTTCATAAAATGCTATTTCCAGCGGCACGCACGTGGTTTTATCGATATGAAACACCAGACGCTTATAGGCGCTTTCATCGCTGGGCGGGGGGATAACCTGCAAGGCATATACCGGCCGCTCGGCGGTTTGCGTATCGTCCAGCTTTTCCACTTCGCCCCCGGCGGTTACGCCGCGCAGGTACTTGACGTCCTCGTAGCTGAAATCACTGCCAGCATGCTATTGGCTGCCGTTTTGCCAGTAATTCTTCGCACGCGCTGCACCGTTGGTAGATACAGAAACAGGCGGTCATCGGTGCCGGTGTCCACCCACAGGTAGCTGACGCCGCTAACATCCACCGGCGAGCGCACCTGCAGCGTGCCGCGGGTTTCTTCTTCGTCCAGGCGTTTGAGGAAGAACACGGCCACAATGTCCCGGGTTTTGCCGGCGCGATCAGTGGGTTGCAGGGTAATGTTCTGCGCCATCGATTCGTCCGGCAGATTGGCGCGTGAGCAATCGCGAATTTCATCTGCGGTCTTGGCGGGTGCATCCTGGGCGTGCGCCGGCAGGGTAACCGTAATGATCACGGCCAAGACCACAGCCAGGGCCGCCGATAGTGCGCTATAAACTGGATTCAACATACTTTCCCCCCTCGTGACTCAACCCGTGGTATTAGCCAGTATTGCTATCCGGGCCATCCCGGGTAAAAGCGGTCATTTCCCGCGCGACCTGTTCGGCACGCCCTGCTGCCCCACACGCGGTGAAGCGGCTGTGTGCCAGTGCCCAAGCTCGTTCGGCCTGCTCCCGACGCCCGTTACCCCTATGCAAACGTGCCTCTATGCTGTGCACGAAGCCCTCGTATATGGTGGCGCCGGTCTCCTGTATCAAGCTTTGCAGCCGGGTTATCTCGGTTTTGATCGGCTGCCCGAAAATCCCAGTTTGTAGCATAACGTTTGCCAGCGCCAGACTGACGGCTGCGAATTTCCCACATGCGCGAACCACCTGTTTGCGATGAATCCAGCGCAGCCCGCTCCAGCCGTTCTGCCTCCCCCGTGTGCCTCATACGCAGGCGAACTTCGGACAACATGGCCAGATGCGCGCCCTCAAACTGATGTCCCGGGACGCCTTTGGTAACCTCGGCAAGGCCCTCTTCCAGTACTTCGGCCGCGAGCGCATGATCGGCGCGCACGGTGTAGGCGGTGGCAAGCGCACGCCGGGCCATGTTACTGAACATGGGGCTGCCAAACTCCTGGGCCGCAGCCAGTGCGGTTTGGGCATTGTGCAGGCTGTTTCCTTCCCGACCGTAGAGGTAGTCAAGCTCTACCAGAGTGGCATAAATCCAGCTGACGCGCCGGTGACCTGCAGCACCATTTTTAATTCCTGTTGTGCCTCGGGCAAGCGCCCCATGTAGGCCAGCACGATGGCGCGCAGGGCGCGGGAGGCGAAGTTCTCCAGGTTTATCGGTTGCTGCTGCCAGTCATTTCCCAGGGAGAGAATATCCAACCCCCGCTGCAATTGCCCTCGGGTAAAATAAACGTTCAATATCGGGATGCGAAAACGTGAAAGCGTATGTGTATCGTCCGTTTCTTCCAGAATGGAGACGGCCTCATCAATCAATTTTGACGCATCAACCGCGCTGCCCCGATTGAGTTGATAAATGGCATTGGAGAGCAATAACTCAGCCAGTCCCGCGGGGTTATTTTCGGCCACCACCATGCTGCGCGCCTGGGCATAGGCCTGTTCGACGTCTGCGCTCGGGATATCCACAAGGCTGGCAGAACGCACGATACCGGCGCGCGCTGCGATAGCCAGACGACGCACCGCGGCATCACTCGGATCCAGTTTATCGGTGGCCGCAATCGCCGAACGTAAACGCGCCACGGTCGCGTTTACGTCACGCTGTACCAACCAGGAAGCCGCCTGTAAATCCCATTCGGCGGCTTGGTGGGCGTAGTCCTGCGCCTGATGCCAGTGGTGCGCGAGCAGTACTGCGGCTTCGCCCGCGCCGTCGGTCGCCTCGAAGGCTTTCTGCAGGGCCTGGGCTGCGCGGGTGTGCAGCAACTTGCGCGCTTCGATAAGCTGACCGGCATAGGCCACTTCCTGCATTAAGGGATGGCAAAAACATAGTCCCCGGCACCGTCTGGATGTACGAATCCGCTTTCCACCAGGGCTTGCAGGCTTTGCTACCAGCGCGGGTTTTCGCTGTCCACCACCGCGCCCAGCAGGGTTTCGCCAAAACGTTTGCCGAGTACGGCCGCAGCATGCAGGGTTTGCTTCTCGGTGGCGGGCAGGCGGTCGATACGTGCCGCCAGTATGGCCTGCACGGATTCGGGAATCTGCAGACGGTTAAGCGGTTGCTCCAGGCGGTAATTGCCTTTGGTGCCGGTCAGCGCCTGGCGCTCCAGCAAACTGCGTATCGCCTCTTCCACGAAATACGGATTACCCCCGGAACGATCGCGGATCAGTGCACGTAAATCCTGCAGGCTGTCACCGTCGCCCAGCAATTCGTTCAGCAGGTCATCAATGGCAGATTCGTCCAGCGCATCCAGCGCAATTTCCTCGGTTGTAGCCTGGAATAGCCAATCCATGATGTAGTCGCTGCGATGGTTGCAAAGCACTAGCAGCGGTGCGTTTGCGGCACATTCGAACAGGCTTTGAAAAAACTCGATACTACCCGCATCGGCCCAGTGCCGGTCTTCCAGCAAGAGCACGCCCAACTCGGTTTTGCCGGCCAGCGCCTGACCGCACTGGTTACAGCAGCGGGCCGGGCCTGGGTTGTCGTGTTTACACGCCGGACACTGGTTCATGTGCTTGTTATTTGACGCTGTTGCAAACCCGAGCGTAGCAGTTTGTGCTTGCCCAGCGCAGCAACCGGTGCCATTCTGCAAACACCTCAGGGAGCAATGGACACGCAAGATGTTCGAACAAACTGTAATCGCAGTGTTTTTCTGGATGCTGGTTGGCCACGCACTGGGAGACTTTGCGCTGCAAACCGAGTGGATGGTACAGAACAAGGGCCCCCGCAAGCGGCTGCGCGCAACTGCCGAACAGCGCGACCTGATCTGGACCCACGTACTTACTGCGCATGCGCTGATTCATGGGGGCGCGGTGGCGCTGGCGACCGGCATGGTCTGGCTGGGCGTACTGGAAACCATCGCGCACTGGTTTATCGATTATGGCAAATCCAAACGCCTGTATGGCTTTCATGTCGATCAGTTTATGCACCTAGGGTGCAAGGTTATCTGGGCACTTTGCTGGCTCGCTTTTTAGGGCCTGATATGAATTTAAGTATTCCGCAACTCCTGAATCACTGGGAGACTGTCTCGTGCCTGGGCACCTACGCGGGTCAGGACTACCCGGTGCGCCGCCGCATTGTGATAATCAACCAGTCCGCCGTGCTGGGCGCGATTATTACCGCACTCTATGCCCTGCTCACTCTGGGTTATGCGCCGATCAACTTCTGGCCCATGCTGGTGGCCAGCCCCTTGCTTATGGGCGGGTACGCGCTGGTCGTATGGCTCAACGCCGGCAACAGGCATCTGCTGTCGCGCATGTTGCTGTTGCTGGTACCCACATTTCAGATTTTATACGCGGCCTGGCTATTCGGCAGCGCGGCCGGCACGCAGCTGTATTTTTTCGTGCTGTGGACGGCGATGTTCCTGCTATATGATCCGCGTGAGCTGTGGTTATCGATACTCGGCAGCAGCAGCTGGATAATACTGTTTCTGTGCATCCAGCTTGGTTTTGAACATCCCCATGTAGTTGTCGAGCCCGATGACGGCTTTTTAAGCCTGTTACTGCTGTTGAACGCACTCGGCGTATTTGCTCTGGTGGGGGTGATTGTTTCCCTGTTCTATTTTCAGATCAATCGCACCGAAAACCTGCTGCAACGCGAATACCGCCGTTCGGAAGAGTTGCTGGAAAACATTCTGCCGGCGTCGGTGGCCGAGCGCCTGAAAAACGGCTCGCAGATCGTGGCCGATAACTTTACTGACGTGACACTTCTGTTTGCAGATATCGTGGGTTTTACGCGGCTGGCGGAAAATCTTTCTCCGCACGCTGTGGTGCAATTACTGAACCGCGTTTTTTCAAAATTCGACATCCTGGTCGAGCGTCACGGCCTGGAGAAAATAAAGACCATTGGTGATGAATACATGCTGGCCGGGGGCGTTCCCCTGGCCCGCGCTGACCATGCGCAAGCCGTAGCCGAAACCGCGCTGGAGATGCTCGAAGCCATCGAGGAACTCAATGCCAGCCTGGAGCAACCTCTGGCGTTGCGGGTCGGCATCCACACTGGCGAAGTTGTGGCCGGGGTGATCGGCTCACGTAAATTTTCCTACGACGTATGGGGCGATACCGTAAACACTGCCTCGCGCATGCAGTCGCAGGGCTTGCCCGGGCGCATACAAGTTACCGAGGCCACCTACGAATTGCTGCATAAGCAGTTTGAACTCAAGCGCCGGGGCACCCTGCGGGTGCGTGGCAAGGGCCGCATGGTTACCTGGTATCTGCTCGCCAAAAAATAGCCGAACTTGGCCCCGGGCGCACAAAGGGGTACAACTAGGGGCGTTGTTTAACACTGTAAAAAAAGTGTAGCGGTATTGAACCCAAGCTAAAAATGAACCGGCTCGACACTTTCATATCGAATATTTACCGTGCGGTGCAGTTTCGGCGGCACCGCGGGTTTTCGCGAAGCCCCCCTGCGCTCGCTTGGCGTGCTGGTACCGTTCGATGGGGCGCTATGGGGCAGCGGCAATTTCGTCTCCAAGCAGTTTCACAGCTCGATTCTCATGGGCATGCATGAGGACTATCCCCACGCGCTTGAGAAAACCAGCGAGATCAATCCCATCCTGCCCTTGCTGAGGGACAACATCGGCAAGGCCATAAATATGAGCAGTGCCTGTCCGGACGAGGAATTTTATCAAAGCGAAATCTACCGGCGCTGCTTCTCCAAATACGGTGTGGAGCGAATTTTAAGCATCGTATATGTCGATAGTCGCACCAATATTTACACGTTAATTAGCCTGTATCGATCCGACCGCGAACAGGTGTTTACCGAAACCGAACGCGAGTTGTTCGAGCGCGCCGCCTACCACATGGTGCACGCGGCCATGCATGCATTCTTCCTGCATATTGCTGCCGAATCCGACGCCAATCCGGAAATCAGCGCCGCCATCTGTGATAGCCATGGCCTGTTTTACCAGGCCATGCCGGAATTTACAGATCTGCTGGAACAGCACTTTCCGGACTGGCGTGGCGACCGCCTGCCGTTTGCCATCCCCCTGGCTGGCGAGCGCATTACCGAAAGCGGACTGTGCATGGAATCCGAACCCTATGCGGACCTGTATTGCCTGCGCATCTGGGAAGAGCGCCCCACCGATACCTTGCCCAAACGTGACCGCGATATCGTAAACGGCGTATGCCGGGGCATGACATTCAAGCAAATCGCACGCGATCTGCAACTCGCACCCTCCACCGTATCCAACCGGCTGTACCGGATATATCGCAAACCCGGTGTCACCAGCCGCGCGGGCCTGGCCAAAATGGTGCATGGCGACAGCGCCGCTAAATGACCGCCGGCACATCCACAGAAAACGTACAACCGCTGGCTGGGCGCTGTATTGCCGTACCCGAATCCCGGCAACTGGATTTATTCGCGAACATGCTGGAAACCCGCGGCGCAAAGGTATTGCGCTGTCCCCTGGTGAGTATTCTTGATGCGCCCGACCCCAAGCCCATCGAAAACTGGCTGCAGGCGTTTATCAACGGCGAGTGTGACGACCTGATTCTGCTCACCGGCGAAGGTCTGCGCCGGTTGCTCGGCGTTGCGCAACGCACAGGCGGCGACTTGCAGGACAGATTCATCGAACAACTGGGCAAAGTGCGCAAAATTACCCGCGGCCCGAAACCCGCACGTGCGCTACGCGATATCGGCCTGCGCGCCGACTTGCCGGCGGTTGCGCCGACTACGGATGGCGTTATCGAAACCCTGAAAGCAGAAAACCTACAAGGCCGGACTGTAGGTGTGCAACTGTACGGCACCGATCCCAATCGCAAACTCATCGACTTTCTTGCACAGGCGGGCGCCACACCCAAACCGGTCGCCCCTTATATCTACGCCGAGCAGAGCGAAGATGCGCAAGTCGTCGCGCTGATAAGGCAGCTCGCCGATCACGCGATCAATGCCATCGCCTTCACCAGCTCGCCGCAGGTCAAACGATTATTTTCAGTCGCCAGAAAACACTCACTTGAAAGCGAGTTGCAATCCGCCCTGGCGCGGATGACGGTGGCCGCGGTCGGTCCCATCGTTGCGGATTCGCTGCGCACACGCGGGGTCGAGGTCAACCTGATGCCCGATTCCAGTTATTTCATGAAACCACTGGTTCGGGAGCTGGTTAAAGCCCTGGCATAGCCTTCACAAGCAGGAGATCGATATGGGTCGTTTGGATGGAAAAATTGTATTGATGACCGGCGGTGCCCGGGGTCTGGGCGCCGAAGGCGCCAAAGCAATGGCCAAAGAAGGCGCCAGCATCATGCTCGGTGATGTATTGGACGATGTCGGCACCACCACGGCGCAAGAAATAAACCAGGCCGGTGGCGATTGCGCGTATGCGCATCACGACGTGACCAGCGAGCAAGGCTGGCAAGCCATCGTCAAACAGACGGTTGAGCAGTTCGGCGGTCTTGACGTGCTGGTAAACAACGCCGGCATCGAGATCGTACGCACCATCGAAGATACGACGTTGGAAGATCTGCAGCGCATATCTGCAATCAATGAACACGGCGTTTACATGGGCATCAAACACGCCATCGAACCCATGAAGGCACGCGGCGGCGGCTCGACATCAACTTGTCTTCCGTGGCCGGCATGCAGGGTTTTTTCGGGCTCAGCGCTTATTGCATGAGCAAAGGTGCGGTGCGTTTACTGACCAAGGCGGCGGCGGTAGAATTGGCGCGCATGGGCACCGGAATTCGTGTCAACTCGATTCACCCCGGTGTTATTGGCACCACCATGGCGCAGCGCCTGTTCGAAGGCTACGAGAATTATCAACTGGCCGAATCAGTGGATGACGCCGTCGCGAAGTTTGAGGAACGCCACCCGATCGGCCGGCTCGGTGTACCCGCAGATATTGCCAATGTCGTGCTGTTTCTGGCCAGCGACGAGTCTGGCTTTATCACCGGCACGGAAATCGTGGTAGACGGTGGCTTATGTGCAGACTGATAGCTGAAGCTTTTTAGCCTGCTCCAAGGGCAGAATCATTACTGCGACCCGCAGTTAAGTTAGAATGCGTGCGTTCAGCAGCCTTCCCACGCAGATGACCTTCATGAAAGCCGATACTCTCCGCGCGCCAGCCCGTATACGCCACATTCATGTCCAGCGGCATAACCTGGCGTTATGCGCGGCCTTGCTGGCATGGCTGTTCTCCGGTGTGGCGTTCGCGCAACTGCCGCCGCCGGCAGACCAGGCCCGGGACGCAGAGCGGCAAAGACTGTCGGCGCTGAAATACAGCGCGCTACTGGCAATCCGCGGCACCCTGGCCCGCGATCTGAAGGAGAAATACCCCGAGGAATCCCGCGTATCGATTTACCTGGATGTAGACGTAGCCAGCTTCGTGCTGCAACGTGCCGAGCTGTTTATCGACGACCGCGAACCGCTGGTACGCACCTACTCCTCACGTGAGGCCGGCGCCCTGCTGCGACAAAGCACGCACCGCGTATTGCGTGGCAATTTCGCGCCCGGATCGCATCACGTCCGCATCGAATACACTGGCCAGAAACGCGGCGCCAAGCCCGGCGACCCTATCCTGTCCGGCAGTCTGGAACTGGATTCTGAAGCCACGCCCCAACCGCAGGCTTTTGTTCTGTCGGTTCTTCCCAAGGTACTCGCGCCTGCGTTCAGCTTTTTTGGCCGTGCCGGCCCTCGGCAGTGGGAATGGGAGGACGAAACCGAGGACCCGCGCCTGGGCCTGGTGCGTTTTCTGCGCGATGTGGGGCTTGAATTTGCCGCCCTGCAGGAATTGCTTGAAATCGCCGGGCCACCGGGTGCGCCGGCCCCGCTGCCGCCGGGCTATTACCGCCTGCTGACCCATTCCTATATTGACCTGGGCATGCGCGAGTTGGCGGTGGTCACTGCCGCCAAGGCCAAAAATGAAGATACCACCGGAAAATTCCGAGAAACCCCGGGCCAGACCCTGGCGGATGCCTGGCTCAGGCTCGCGGCGCTGGATTATCGGCGCGGCGATTACCAGCGGGCGCTGTACGTACTGGACAACATCGATTTGAAATTGTCCGAATCCCAGCGTTTGCTGGGCCTGGATATCAAGTCCCGCGTATTGCTGGCACAGAATAAATATGCCGATGCCAGCGACGTGCTTGAGGACGCCAACGATATTCTCGATGACGACCTGTACCTGCCTTACCTGCAGCGCCTTTACCTGCGCTACAACTATGCGGTGGCACTAATCAAAAGCGGCCAGACCGCCGAAGGCCGCACCCTGCTGGATAACATCGGCAGCGTAACCCAGCCCAACCCGGCCGAACGCGCGGTGCGTGATCAGGCCAATCTGGCACTGGCCTACAAGTTGTTGCGCTCGGCCAATGGCGGCAGCGCAAAAACGGTATTCCAGCGTCTGCCATTATCCGGCACTTATACCAATAACGCACTTCTGGGTCTGGGCTGGAGTGAATTAACCCCGCGCGGCACGGTTGTGAACCGGGCCTCGGCGGACACCTATACCAAATTCTGGGAGCTTGGCACGATTGAACCGGCACCGCTTGCGGGAAATAAGTCGGAAAAACTACAGCGTGCACTGGTGTCCTGGAAAGAACTGGCCAACCGCAACCCAGATGATGATGCCGTGCAGGAAGCCCTCATAGTAGTACCGTTCGCACTCGATGAACTGGGCAATCGCGACCAGGCCGGCCAGGCCTACGAAAAAGCCATTGCCAGCCTGACCCAGACGCAACGTAAGCTGAAGGGCGACATCACCTCCCTGCGGGACGGGCTTGAAACCCGCGCCCTGCTGTTCCGCTACGCGGCTTCGGGACTGCCCTATACCCGCTGGACCGACGACGTGCGCACCAGCAATCCCATTGAAGAACATGTGCAGAACTTCCACGATCTGCAACGCTTGCAGGGCGCACTCTTACGCAACCCCGACCCCGATAGCGCACTATTGAACAACGCCCTTGGCTATGCGGGCGTCAAGCAGATGCGCAAGGCGCAATCGGTTATCGCGGATACACTTGAGGTGCAGCTTGAACGGCTTGAAAAGTATCGCACTGCGGCAATCAACGCGTTAACGAACTATTACGAATGGAAGCTGGAACAGGCTGGACAAGACCAGTCAGACGACGCCCCTGCCCCCGAAGATGCTCCGGCAGAAGAGGAAACCGGGGTATAAAAAAAGCGGCGCGGCGCTTCGAGCTTGTCACGCCGCTTACACTCAGGTGCCTAAACGCGCTGCCCTTTCCAGTACCTGCTCCGGGGCGATATCGCCGGGCGCATCGCCGTAAAGCAGTGCGTTGTCCGGTATTTCGGCAAAATCTTCCCCTCGCCAGAATGCGTGGGACAAGCCACCGCCAAGGCGCACCGAGTCCTGGCTCCAACCCTGGGCAAATGCGCCAGGGCCCGCGTTGGGAAATAAAGCGAAATCAACGCCGGATTTGGCGGCCGTTGCTGCGTCCACCGCGCCATCAATACGCAAGGCCGTTACCCAGCGGTAATGTTTCGCGGTTGAGACAATGGCGCCCAGCGTGTCGAATTCATCTTCAGCGCCAGCAGCGCTGATATCCGTGGCCAGCATTAAACCGCTGATCTTGCATTCGGAGAACTTGCGCACCAGACCGGCCAGGGCGACAGCGGCATCATCCAGATCATCAAAATCAATTTGCGCATCCGCCGCCACGCCACAGCGATGCAGCAGCGCCGCCGGGGACGGCAAGCGCAGGACCAGATCGATCTGATTCGACAAAGTCTGTTCAACCGCTTTTGCAACCTGCAGTGCGCGGTTGGCTGGCCCGTCCGAACCCAGCACGGTTTCGGCAATGGACAAGGCATTTTTCGCATCGGCCGCAGGCGCGTCCAGGAATAACGCAGGCTCGATATCCAGGCTCAACACCTGCGACTTGAGCGCAGAATTGGCCTGTGCCAGAACCGACGAACAGGACTGGGCTTGTGCCTGCCAGTCCTGTTTGCCGCCAGCAAACGCCTGGGTTGCATAGCCGTTAGGCTCTATCCACCGCAACGGGGCCGCTTGTTTGTTTTGCAGTAAATCCGCGAGTCGGTTAGCCATAATATCTCTCTAGGAAAGTTCGGCCTTGGCCTGTTCGTATTCTCGAATCAGGCGTTCGATATATTCACCCGCGCCGGTAACGGACTTGATTGCACCGATACCCTGGCCGGCACTCCAGATGTCTTTCCAGGCCTTGGGCTTGTCGTCTTCGCCGTCGTCGTTGGAGCCGAAATCCATTTTGCTGGGATCGGCTTCCGGCAAATCCGTCGGGTCGTAGCCTGCCTGGGCCACACTGGGCGCCAGATAGTTGCCATGCACACCAGAGAAATAATTGGTGTAGACGATATCTTCAGCGCCGCTGCCGGTGATCATATTCTTGTAGGCGTCATCAGCATTCGCTTCCTTGGTCGCGATAAACGGCGAGCCGATATAGGCCACATCCGCGCCCATCGCGCGCGCCGCCAGAACCGAACGGCCATTGGCGATACAGCCGGACAATGCGATGGGTCCGTCGAACCATTCGCGCAGTTCCTGCACCATCGCGAACGGGGACAACAGGCCCGCATGGCCGCCGGCGCCGGCGCATACGGGGATAAGTCCGTCGGCGCCCTTGTCGATGGCCTTGTGGGCAAACTTCTGGTTGATTACATCATGCAGAACGATGCCGCCATAGCTGTGCACCGCTTCGTTCAGCGGTTCCTGCGCGCCCAGAGAGGTGATGATGATGGGCACCTTGTATTTAACGCAAAGCTCCAGATCGTGCTGCAAACGGTTATTGGACTTGTGCACGATCTGATTTACGGCAAATGGCGCTGAGGGCGTATCGGGGTTGGCCTTGTCGTATGCTGCCAGTTCGTCGGTTATACGCTTGAGCCAGATTTCCAGTTGTTCGGCCGGACGGGCGTTGAGCGCAGGAAAGCTACCCACGATGCCGGCCTTGCACTGGGCAATAACCAGGTCCGGATTGGATACGATAAACATGGGCGAGCCGATAACGGGGATGCGCATGCGGCTGGCGATGTGATCGGGAAGACTCATTTTGTGGTTTCGTCCTTTTTAGCAGTTGCTCGTAGGTCGGATTAGCGCCTTGCGCGTATCCGACACTTTAGGTAAAAAACAGGCCTGGATGTCGGCTTACGCCTTGCGGGCTAAGCCGACCTACCTCTTGTCAAAGTATGGATTGCACTCAAGCGACTTTAAGCAACAATTTGCCGTAATTATCCCCGCTATAAAGTTTGCGGAAAGCGTTCAGCACATTTTCCAGGCCTTCTTCTTCATGGAATTTCCAGTTCATTTTGCCTGCATGGTGCAAAGTGGCGAGTTTCTCGTAAGCCTCGGGAAAACGGTCCATGTGATCCATCACGATAAAGCCCTGAATCTTGATGCGCCGGATCACCACATTCATATAGTTGTAGGGGCCAGGCTGTGGCTCGGTGGCGTTATACATGGAAATGGCGCCGCACTGGGCGATACGGGCGAAGTCATTCATGCGCGCCAGCACTTCGTCGAGAATCTGCCCGCCGACGTTATCGAAAAAGCTGTCGATACCGTCTGGGCAGAGTTCGTCCAGACGCGCACCGACATCCTCGTTTTTATAATCTATGGCGGCGTCCATGCCGTATTCATCAGTCAGCAGCGCGCATTTTTTATCACCCCCGGCAATGCCGATTACACGGCAACCTGCCGCCTTACCGAGTTGCCCGGCGATTGAGCCCACCGCACCGGCCGCGCCGGAAACAACCATCGTCTCGCCCTTTTTCGGCGCGCAGATATCTTCAACACCAATATAGGCGGTAGGCCCGACCAGCATGAAAATGCCGAAGACTTCTTTTTCCGCAATGCCCGGGATTTCCGGCACGGCATTAAAGCCTTCAGCCTGCACCTTGCAGTATTCGCTCCAGCTGCCCAGGCCCATAACCTTGTCGCCGGCCTTGAATTTGTCGCTGGCGGACTCGGTAACTTCACCCATTACCAGACCCAGCATCGGCCCGCCGATAGGCACCGGTGCCATATAGGTCGGCTGTTCGTTCATCCAGGCGCGGTTCGCGGGGTCCAGCGAGATGTATTCAGTGCGCACGATAATCTCGCCGTCCGCCGCGGTTGGCATATCGTGGGTTTCCAGCACGATGTCGCTATCGCTGACATCGCCCTGCGGGCGGCTCTTGAATATCCACTGCTGATTCTGGCTCATGTTATCTCCTGTTTTTCGCGCACGGCGAAATGTGAATTAAATCTTCTTGTGCTAAATTTTCTTCTTCTGGCCCGCCCAGTACTCGTCACGCAAATCGCGTTTAAGCACCTTGCCATTCGGGCTGCGCGGCAAGTCACGGAAATCCACAGACTTGGGCGCCTTTACGCTGCCCAGATTTTGCTTACACAGGGCAATGATTTCCTCGGCCGTTACTTCACCGCCGGGCGCGAACTCTACCACCGCGCGCACGGCCTCGCCCCATTCGTCATCAGGTACGCCGATTACCGCGCAATCCTGCACCGCGTCATGGCCCCAGATGACCTGCTCTACTTCCTGCGGGTAAACGTTCAGGCCGCCGGTGATAATCATGTCTTTTTTACGATCGACGATATGCAGCCAACCATCGGCATCCTGCACCCCCACATCGCCGGTATGCAACCAGCCGTTCACCAGGGTTTCGGCGGTTTTATCGGGCTGCTTGTAGTAACCGGCCATGACCATGTCGCTGCGCACGCAAATTTCGCCCTTTTCGCCGCGCGCCACTTCCCGGCCGTCTTCGTCCAGGATTCTTGCCTCCACCAGTGGCGTCGGGAATCCGCAGGCAGACAGGCGCTCGTCCGAGGCCATCTGGCCATTGTGCATATGTTCGCTGGGCGGATAAAAAGCGATCAGCATGGGGCACTCGCCCTGGCCGTAACACTGGGTCATAACCGGGCCAAATACTTCAATCGCGCGTTTGAGTTTTTCCACCGACATCGGCGCGGCCGCGTAACAGAAATACCGCAGCGAGCTGTAGTCGCGCTTCTCCACCCCGGGATGTTCGAGCATGCGGTAGATTACTGTGGGCGGTAGAAAGAACTCGTTGACCTGATAACGCTCGATCGAATCCAGCATTAATTCGATGTCCGGGCTGGGCAAAATCACGACCTTGCCGCCCCGCGATAGCGCCGCGCAGGCGCACAAACCCGCCGCGTGGGTAAGCGGCGCGGCCGCCATGTTTACCGGGCGCTCGACCGGGTCATAGTAGAAGCTGGTCATATAGGTGGCGACCATGTTGCTCACCACCCGGTGCGTCATCTGCACGCCCTTGGAACGCCCGGTGGTGCCACCGGTTGGAAAGAGTACCGCCAGGTCATCGGCTGCGGTGGGCACATCCGGGTCAGTTTCCGCCGCACCTTCCAGCCACTGTTCCAATGAAGGAATATTCCCCACGGGCTCCTCCAGACAAACCCAGTGCTTCACGCCGGGTAACTGCGGCCTTAGCGCCGCCACCAGTTCCGCAAAACCACGCTGAAAAATCAGCACCCGGCAGTCCATGAAGTCAAACAGATATTGCGCGTCGTCCTCGCTGCTGCGTGGATTCGCAGGCAGCCAGGCCAAACCCGCACGCGCCAGCCCGAAGGTACAGGCAAAAGCCATACAATCATTAAACGCCAGCACGCTGCCCACATCGCCGCGCCCCAGACCGAGCGACAACAGCTTGTTACCGATGCGATAGGTAAGCGTCTGCACCTGGCGATAGGTCATGCTCACGCCATCCGCGGCCACCAGACAATCCCGGCCCGGATTGCGTAACGCGCCACGATCTAGATATTCCACTAACGCCATATTTCACCCTGAACCTTTCTCGACACTGCATGCTTGCGCAGCGGCTTGGTAAAAAGCACCGCGCATTATTTTTCAGACACGCCAGACTGCCACGATAATTTAAGCTGTGCACTACTCGTTGGTATGGGTCTGGGTTGATATGGGTCGGGTGTTTAGCCGACTTCAGGGATTACAGTGCTGGCTACGTTCCAGTTTCAGTTCGCGGCGGCGATCCTTGAGTCGTTCACCTTTCTTCGCCCGTGCCCCGAGGCGAAGCTGGGAATTGATTTTCTCCAAGCGGGCGTCAATGCGCTCGCATTTGGCCTCGGAATAACGCGGATCAGCCGCGGGAGCTTGCGCCATAAACCCTACAGCGAGTGTCAGTACGATAATCCACAGGAACTTCATGGCGATAAACCAGTGATGAGATTACGGGTTTGAGTATGCCATGGGAGAGAGGCCGCCGGAGCGTCAATCGGAATTTACCCGAATTTCCCGTGGTCCTTTAATGTGAATTGTCCTTGGAATTGGACCGCATCCTACCCAAAAGTCATAGACCTGATCCGTCTGCGTTAGCGAAGAAAGTCCAATTGTCATTTCTATGGAACCCATCATTCGTAAACCATAGTTGACAATAGGCCACTGTCTGTTTAAATTTCATGCATGTACGAAGTCCGCACCACGGAAGTATTTGACACATGGGCACCTCTAAAAATAGCCTACTGTGAGACAATTACGTAACCGAAGTCGCTAACCCGCCGGAAGGGGATATGGAACTGCAAGCCAGCTTTTTCGATCTTCACAATCGCCATAAAAAGTTAGATGAACGCGATCCTCTGCGTTCGCTCAACCGATTGGTAGATTGGGAGGTATTCCGTGAA
>JBDNIO010000272.1:0-2151 GCA_041688215.1 Salinisphaeraceae bacterium
GGAAAACGGTATCGTGGTGGAAGTTGATACTGAAGGTCGCGGCTTCGGTTCACGCTAAATTAGCTGCACACGGGTCCCGCCTTGCGGCGGGCCATCAAACACGGAAAAATTCGATTAATGAGGCCATCCACAGCTCCGGACAGTAATGCACCCAATGAATGGTCGCGCCTGCGCGCGCTAATCCCGTACCTACTCGAATTCAAGGGCCGGGTTGCCATTGCGATGGCTTTCTTGGTGGTTGCCAAACTCGCCAACGTAACCCTGCCGTTGGTGCTCAAACGCATCGTCGATGATCTGGATAAAACCCAGCAAGACCTGATTGTTTTGCCACTGTCCCTGTTGCTGGCTTACGGTGTGCTGCGCCTGGCCACCGTGCTGCTGGGCGAGCTGCGTGATCTGGTGTTCGGGCGGGTAACCGAGCGCTCCATGCGCCGCATCGCACTCAAGGTGTTCGAGCATTTGCATGCTCTGGACCTGGATTTCCACTTGTCACGGCGCACCGGCGGGCTGTCGCGCGACATAGAACGCGGCACGGCCGGCATAAGCTTTCTGCTGCGCTTCATGCTCTTCAACATCCTGCCAACCCTGCTGGAAATCGGTCTGGTTGCGGGCATATTGCTCTACAGCTACGACCCCTGGTTTGCAATCATCACCACGGGTTCGGTCGTTATTTACATCAGCTTCTCGGTGATATTCACCGAATATCGTACTAAGTATGTGCGCGAGGCCAACAAACTGGATTCCAACGCGAATACGCGCGCCGTGGACAGCCTGCTGAATTACGAAACAGTCAAGTATTTCGGCAATGAGCGCTATGAGGCGCGGCAATACGATAGTTTTCTCACCTCCTGGGAAACCGCGCTGCGCAAAAGCCGGGTGTCGCTGGGCGCGCTGAATATTGGCCAGGCTTTCATCATCGCAGGCGCGATTACGAGCATGATGATTCTAGCCGCGCAGCAAGTTGTGGCTGGCGTGATGACCCTGGGGGATCTGGTGCTGGTCAACGCCTACATGATTCAGCTATTCCTGCCGCTGAATTTTCTGGGTTTTGTCTACCGCGAGATCAAGCGCGCGCTGGCCGACATCGCGCGCATGTTCAAGCTGCTGGACGTACACGCCGGGATTGAAGATTCCCCGAACGCAATAAAACTTGAAGTTACCCGGCCGAGGGTTGAATTCAGTAATGTGGAATTTGGCTATAGCGAAGCACGCAAAATCCTGCATAAGGTCAGTTTCAGCATACCTGCGGGTCAAAAAATTGCGGTTGTTGGTCCCAGCGGGGCGGGCAAATCAACCCTGGCGCGCCTGCTGTTTCGTTTTTATGACGTGGACAATGGCGCCATCAGCATCGATGGCCAGGATATTCGCGAGCTAACCCAGCACAGCCTGCGCGCGGCCATCGGCGTGGTGCCGCAGGACACCGTGCTGTTCAACAATACGATTTTCTACAATATCGCTTACGGCAACCCGGATGCGGATCGCTCGGCAGTAGAGCGTGCCGCGCAGTTGGCGCATCTGGATGGCTTTATTGAACGTTTGCCAGACGGCTACGACACCATGGTGGGTGAGCGCGGATTAAAAGTTTCAGGCGGAGAAAAACAGCGTATCGCGATTGCACGTACGATTCTGAAAAACCCTGCAATTCTGATTTTTGACGAGGCCACATCCTCACTGGATTCCCACGCCGAGCGCGCCATTCTGGGCGCCATGCGCGAAGTCGCGCAGGAACATACCACGCTGGTTATAGCGCATCGTCTGTCCACCGTGGTGGATGCCGACCAGATACTGGTAATGGAGGACGGCCATATCGCGGAGCAGGGTCGGCACGCCCAGTTACTCGCCGCGGATGGGATCTACAGCAAGATGTGGCAATTACAGCGCGAAGAAGAGCGCGAACAAGCCGGATTTCCGCAGTAATGAACACCAGCGTACGGTACATAAGTGATGCGCATTATTTGAACGATCGGGCTGGCAATTATTGCGTAGCGAATGCCATCCGATGCTGGAAAACTTGCGCCAGCAAACCTGCTGGCTGCAAACAACCGCATCAGAGGTTGCACCAAACGCCCGCATCTCATAGGATACGCGCCGTCAGCGAGCATCGCTGCACTCCAAAGTATTCCCCTGTAGCTCAGTTGGTAGAGCGGGTGA
>JBDNIO010000048.1:0-3414 GCA_041688215.1 Salinisphaeraceae bacterium
AACACCGTGTTGTTAACGTGTCCAAGCACATCAAGATCTCCCCAACGTACTGATAATGCGAAGAAATGTCGGAAGTCGGCACGCTTTATTTCGTCCATGAGTTTCCTTGTTTGCAGACCCGCGAACATACGCAGGCGTATTGACAAAATGGCGGATATTGGCGATAGTATCGGCCAATACGCCTGCGTATGGAAGCCAATTTCCAGTGTAAACCCCACCAGCAAGTCCAGTGTCCGGCCCAATGGCAACGACAAGCCAACGCTTACAGCCAACGCCTGGGCATCCGCTGCCCTGGATGCCATTGCACGTACCGGCTTGCAGGGCGTTGCCGTGGAGCCCCTGGCGCGCCAACTGGGGGTGACCAAAGGCAGCTTTTACTGGCATTTCGCCAACCGCGAAGCCCTGCTGGAGCGTACACTGCAGCTCTGGGAAAAGCAGGAAACGGATGAGGTCTTGAACCACGCCGAACAAGCTGCGAATCCGCATGAGCGTGTTCAGCGCCTGATTGCCGAGGTCAACGCCAGCAAACGTGCCAGCCGGATTTATCAGGCTCTGTCGTCAGCCGCTGGCGATCCAATGATCGCCGCCTGCGTGCGCCGCGTGTCCGAACGCCGTCTGAAATTCCTGCAGGATTCCTATGCCGCCCTGGGTCTGACTGCGCACGACGCACGCGAATGGGCGCTACTCACTTACTCGGTATTTCTGGGCACCCTGCAGATACGCCGGGATATTCCCGACGAATGGCCCAGCGCAGACCAGCCCGCGTTCAAGGACTATATTCAGTTTTTAATGGGCGCACTTATTCCGAAATCGCAAGAATCCGTCGCCGACGAGCGCTCGCCGAAACCAGCCGCAGCCGCGGCACCAAGTCGATAACCTCTGGAGGTTTGAAACCATGACTACCTTAATACTTTCCTTAATCGCATTCGCCGCGATATGGACGCTCGCCTATGTCGGCGCGCCCCTGATCATCTGGACGGCCACCGCGGCCGCGTATTTCATTGCGCTGTTCGCGTTCGGCTCCATCGGCTGGACCGGCCTGACCATCGCCGCCGTCATCGGCATACCGATCGCAGTGCTGTTCAACGTGACCTCGCTGCGGCGCAGTATCGTCACCAAGCCGATCTTCAAAATCTTCAAATCGGTACTGCCTGATATGTCCGATACCGAGCGCGAGGCGCTGGAAGCCGGCGACGTCTGGTGGGAAGCGGAAATGTTCCGCGGCAAGCCGGACTGGTCCAAGCTAATGGACTTCAAGTGCACCGAGCTGACCGACGAAGAACAGAAATTCCTGGAAAACGAAACCCATACGCTGTGCGAAATGCTCGACGAGTGGGAAATCACCCAGGAACTCAATGACCTGCCGCCCGTCGTGTGGAAGTACATCCGCGACAATAACTTCTTCGCCATGCTAATTCCCAAGGAGCACGGCGGCCTGGGCTTCTCGGCGGTAGCACAGTCCACCATCGTAGCCAAGATTGCTTCGCGTTCGATTACCGCAGCCGTTACCGTGATGGTGCCGAATTCACTCGGCCCGGGCGAATTGCTGGTGCATTACGGCACCGAAGCGCAGCAGAAAAAATGGTTGCCCGGCCTGATCGACGGCAGCGAAATTCCTTGCTTCGGCCTCACCGGCCCGGAAGCAGGTTCCGACGCCGGCTCGATTCCCGACACCGGCATCGTCTGCAAGGGCAAATATGAAGGCAAGGAAGTGCTCGGCATGAAACTGACCTTCTCCAAGCGCTGGATAACGCTTGCTCCGGTTGCCACTTGCGTGGGCCTGGCGTTCAAACTATATGACCCGGAAGGCCTGCTCGGCGATCCGGACAAAACCGATTACGGCATTACCTGCGCCCTGCTTCCCTCCAATCTGGACGGCGTGGAAATCGGCCGTCGTCATTTCCCCGGCGCGTTCATGAACGGCCCCATCGTGGGCAAAGACGTGTTCGTGCCGCTGGACGCCATTATCGGCGGTGTGGAAAAAGCCGGCGGTGGCTGGCGCATGCTGGTGGAATGCCTGTCCGCGGGACGCGGCATTTCGCTGCCCGCCCTGTCGTCAGCGGCATCCAAGATGTCTTACCGTATGACTGGCGCGTTCGCTCGTATTCGCCGTCAATTCAACCTGCCAGTCGGCAAGTTCGAAGGTGTACAGGAAGCAGCCGCGCAAATCGCCGGCATCAACTACAAGATGGAAGCTGCGCGCGTGCTTACCGCCTCCGGTGTGGATACCTGCTCGCCGTCCGTAGTCACCGCAATCGCCAAATACCACATGACCGAGTGGATGCGCGAAAGCGTGAACCACGCCATGGATATCCACGGCGGCCGCGGTATTCAGCATGGTCCGCGCAACTATCTCGTACCCGCCTACCAGGCGATTCCGGTAGCGATCACGGTTGAAGGTGCGAATATTTTAACGCGCAGCCTGATGATCTTTGGCCAAGGCTCGATCCGCTGCCATCCCTATGTCTTCCCAGAGATGGAAGCCGCACGCGAGGATAATCTCGACGAATTCGACCACCTGCTGTGGAGCCACGTCAGCTTTTCGGTGAATCGCGGCGCAAGGGCCCTGACACTGGGCCTGACCGGCGCACGTCTGGCCGAATCGCCAGTACACGGCCCAGCGGCCAAATACTATCGCCAGCTCGCACGCATGAGCGCCGCCCTGGCCTTCACCTCCGACGTAACCATGGCCATGCTCGGCGGCGATCTCAAGCGCAAGGAGCGTTTATCCGCACGTCTGGGCGATGTGCTTTCCAACCTGTACTTCGCTTCAGCCACGCTTAAATTCTATAAGGACGAAGGCGAACAGGCCGCAGACCTGCCGCACATGCAGTGGGTACTGGAAGATTGTCTGGCCAAAATTTACGTGGCCTTCGACGACTTCTACCGCAACTTCCCCAACCGCGTAGTGGCTGGCGTATTACGTGCGTTCGTGTTTCCGCTGGGGCGCCCTTATACCGGTGCTAGCGACGAACTCGGCAACCAGTTGGCTGAAGCCATGATGGTGCCAGGCGCCTTCCGCGACCGCATGACCGACGGCATATACATCAGCAACGACCCGCAAGACGCCACCGGCCGCATGGAGGTCGCATTGAACATGCTGGCCAAGGTCGAGCCGCTCTACGTCAAATTTGCCCGCGCGGTGAGCAAGGGCAAGGTTGAAGGTTTTGATCCCGCCACACAACTGGCCAACTGTGTCGAAACCGGCATCCTGAGCAAGGACGAAGCCAGGCAGGTCGAGGAATACGACAAGCTGCGTTACGACAGCATCCGCACCGATGCTTTCGACCCCGAGTATCTGCGCCATCGTGGCAGCGTAGAACACGAAGACCAGCGGCAAGAGTCGCGGGTAGCCTAAAACCGCTGCTGTAGTCTGAAACCAAAGCCCGGTTGCGCTGTATTTTTTTTGCGCAT
>JBDNIO010000273.1:0-12623 GCA_041688215.1 Salinisphaeraceae bacterium
ACAAGTTGCCAAAGCGGGCGTTGTGCGTCTAAAGTCTGCCACCTACCGGCGGGGATACGGCAGAATAATGGACCAGAATCATGGGTAGCTACCTTTCCAAGATATTCAGTGCATCGCCGCTGCATGAGTTGCAGCTGCATATGTCCAAGGTCGCGGCCTGCAGCGCACAACTCGTGCCCTTGTTTGAAGCACTCAATACGCGGGACAGCATCCGGATCGGTAAAATTCAGCAACGTATCCACAAGCTGGAAAACGAGGCCGACGACATCAAGCGGCAGGTGCGCCTGCACCTGCCGCGCAGTCTTTTTTTACCGGTAGACCGCACCGACCTGCTCGAACTGCTGTCTATTCAGGATCATATTGCCAATACCGCCCAGGATATTGCCGGCGTTCTGCTCGGGCGCAAAATGCAGCTGCCCACAAACACCGGCGCGGTATTCCTGGAATTCGTAACCAGTGCAGTCGCCGCCAGCGCCCAGGCCGAACAAACCGTGACCGAGGTCAATGAGCTGTTTGAGTCGGGTTTCCGCGGTGCCGAGGTAGAGATCATGGAATCCATGATCACCAAACTCGACGATATCGAGCGCCATACTGATGAGATTGAAGTCACCATCCGCGCTCGTGTGTTCGCCATGGAAGACGAGCTCAATCCGGTGGATGTGATGTTCCTTTATAAGATAATCGACTGGATTGGCGATCTCGCCGACGATGCCCAGCGCGTGGGCAGCCGGCTGCAGTTGATGATGGAACGCTAGCCCGAGCATGGAATATTTCGTCCTGTATTCGCTCTTGGCGGCTGCGCTCGGCCTGTTCATGGCGTGGGGCATCGGCGCCAATGACGTGGCCAATGCCATGGCCACGTCCATCGGCTCGCGCGTTTTAACGCTGAAACAGGCAGTTTTTGTAGCCGCTATTTTTGAATTTCTGGGTGCGGTACTCGCCGGTGGCGAGGTTACTTCCACCGTACGCAAGGGCATAATTGACACCGAGCTGCTGGTCGACGACCCGCAAATGCTGATTGCCGGCATGCTCGCTGCACTGGCCGCCGCCGGCACCTGGCTGATGCTGGCCACCCGCGCCGGCTGGCCAGTCTCCACCACCCATTCGATTGTAGGTGCAATTATTGGCTTTGCGGTGGTGGGCATCGGCGTTGATGCCGTGCATTGGGAAAAGGTCAGCACCATTGTTGCCAGTTGGGTCGTGTCTCCGATTATTGCGGGCGTATTGGCGTTTATTCTGTTTACTACCGTGCGCAGACTGATTCTGGAAACACGCGAGCCATTGCGTAACGCGCGCCGGTATGTACCTTTTTACATGTTTTTGGGTGGCACGCTGATCACCCTGGTAACGCTACTCAAGGGGCTGGTGCATATCGGCCTGCACTTAACCATGCTGCAAAGTTATGCTATAGCTGCGGCAGTCGGGCTCATAATCACGGCAATTGGTATTTATTTTATAAGCAAAATAAAGACCCCCGATGAAAACGACAGGGAAAAGCAATTTCAGGCTGTGGAACGAGTATTCGCTGTACTGATGGTACTCACGGCCTGCTCCATGGCGTTTGCGCATGGCTCTAACGACGTCGCCAACGCGGTCGGCCCGGTCGCGAGCATCCTGAGCACGGCCAAAACCGGCTTGGTGCTACAGCAATCCCCTATTCCCCTGTGGGTCCTGTTGCTCGGTGGCATTGGTATCGTCTCAGGCCTGGCCACCTGGGGACGCAAGGTGATTGCAACCGTGGGCGAACAGATTACCCACCTGACCCCGAGCCGTGGTTTTGCCGCCGAGCTTGCCGCAGCCGGCACGGTAGTCATGGCCTCGGGCACCGGTTTGCCGATTTCAACGACGCAAACGCTGGTGGGCGCTGTGCTGGGCGTAGGTTTTGCCCGCGGTATCGCCGCGATCAACCTTGGCGTAGTGCGTTCTATTTTCTTCTCGTGGGTGATTACCCTGCCCGCCGGCGCGGGGTTGGCGGCGATGTTCTTTTATATATTCCGGCTGCTGCCCGGCTAAGTATATTTGGTTCTGCGAATGCTACAGACGAGCGCACACCAGATTATTTGCTTTCACCCGCATGCAATTATGAACACAGAGGCGCACAGAGTATTGTATTGAATTTTTTCCTCTGCGCGCCCCTGTGCGCCTCTGTGTTTTGAAAAAGAACATATAACAGAACATCGCCACGACTAGATTCATCGCGAAAGTCACAAAGTTTTAAACACCCTTGCCGCGCTCGCGTGCGGCGGCGACCTCTTTTTCCATATCTTCCACGCTGATGTGGCGCACGTCCTTACCCTGGACGAAATAGATGATGTATTCGCCGATGTTGGTGGCGTGGTCGCCGATGCGCTCCAGCGCCTTGACCGCCCACATCACATCCAGCATGTCACGAATGGTGCGCGGGTCTTCCATCATGAAGGTTATGCACTGGCGCACCACGCCTTCGTATTCGCGATCGACCTCGGTATCGGCCTGGGCGATACGTACCGAGGCGTCCACATCCATACGCGCGAAGGCATCGAGTGCTTCGCGCACCATCTCGCGCACGTGGCGGCCGAGAATATCAATTTGGCGGAAGGCGCTGGCGGGCTTTTCCTTGCTCGCCAGTTTCGACGCCATGCGGCCGATTTTTTCGGCTTCGTCACCAATGCGTTCGAGATCAGTAATGGTTTTGGCGATCGCCAGCACCAGACGCAGATCGCCCGCCTGCGGGTGGCGGCGCGCCAGAATGCGGGTGCAGTGTTCGTCGATTTCCACTTCCATCGCATTCACCTTGTAATCACTGCGAGCCACCTCTTCGCCCAACGCACTGTCGTTTTCGACCAGGGCGCGTACCCCATCGGCGATTTGTTGCTCCACGAGTCCGCCCATGGTCAATACCATTTCGCGGATGTCTCCGAGTTCAATATCGAACTGTTTGGAGGTGTGCTTTTCGATGCCTACTTTGTCTATCATCTCTTTACTCACGAGTGGCCAATTAGGATGTGAACCACGAAGAACACAAAGGTTTTGTTTATCGCCCTTGTCTTGTTTTTTTTCTTTCTTCGTGTCCTTTGTGTTCTTTGTGGTTAAAAAATAGTATTCATAGCTTTGCGACAATTAGCCGTAACGGCCGGTAATGTAATCTTCGGTTTTCTTTTCCCTGGGATGGGTAAACAAGCCATCGGTATCGTTGTATTCGATGATATTTCCCAGATGGAAAAACGCCGTGTAACCAGCCACACGCGCGGCCTGCTGCAGGTTATGCGTAACGATCACGATGGTGTAATTTTCCTTGAGTTCGCTGATCAGCTCTTCAATGGTGGCCGTAGCGACCGGATCCAGCGCGGAACAAGGTTCATCCATCAGCACTACGGACGGACTGACCGCAATGGCGCGGGCAATACACAAACGCTGCTGTTGCCCACCCGAGAGCGACAATCCCGGCGCGTCGAGACGATCCTTGACCTCCGCCCACAAGCCGGCGCGCTTGAGGGATTGCTCTACCAGTTCATCAAGGTCAGCGCGGCGATTTGCCAGACCAAGAATTTTTGGGGCGTAGGCAATATTTTCGTAGATATTTTTCGGAAAAGGATTGGGTTTCTGGAAAACCATACCGATGTGCGAGCGCAGCTCCACCACGTCCACATTCGGATGGTAAATATCCTCATCATCAATGGTAATGCTGCCGGTGATACTTACCCCCGGTATCAGGTCATTCATGCGATTGATACAGCGCAGAAACGTTGACTTGCCGCAGCCCGAGGGCCCGATAAGCGCGGTCACCTCGTTTTCCACCACGTCCAGCGCTACGCCGAATAACGCCTGTTTTTCACCGTACCAGACGCTTAGATCCCTGATCTGAATCTTCGCTTCTTGTGTAGATTTTACCGCCGAGGCGGCTTGTGTTTCCTGTTCAGGCATCGCGGTAATATCTCCGCCGGTTAAATTTCGTGTAAGCATGTTAAACTTCGCAACCGCCGCGGGCACTACCAGCGGCGCTCGAACCGGTGACGCAGATAAACCGCCACCGAGTTCATGAATATCAATAACCCCAGCAGCACCAGTATCGCGGCCGCGGTGCGCTCCACGTAGGCACGATCCGGCATACCGGCCCAGGTGAATATCTGTGCCGGCAACACCGTGGCGGCCTGGGTAATACCGTCCGGCGCTTCCGGAATGTAGGCAATCATGCCGATGATCAGCAGCGGCGCGGTTTCGCCCATCGCCTGGGCGATGCCGATAATCGTACCGGTTAAAATCCCCGGCAAGGAAGCCGGTAAAACATGGTCGCGTACCGACTGCCAGCGCGAAGCGCCCACGGCCAGCGCGCCATGGCGTATATTCTGAGGAACAGCGCGTAAGGCCGCGCGGGTACTTATAATGATTACCGGCAACGTCATCAGCGACAAGGTCAGCCCGCCGGCCAGCGCGGACGAACGCGGCACGCCGAAAAAGTTGATGAATATCGCCAGGCCCAGCAGGCCAAACAGGATGGAAGGCACGGCCGCCAGGTTGTTGATGTTTATTTCTATGCCTTGGGTAAGGCGGTTGTCGGGTGCGAATTCTTGCAGGTAGATTGCCGTCATCACGCCGATGGGAAAGCTGATAATCAAGGTGACCAGCATCACATAAAGCGTGCCGACAAACGCGGACCAGAGGCCGGCATTGGTGGGTATTTTGGAGTCGCCGTGGGTGAAAAAGTTGCTGTTGAACTTGTAGGCCACCCTGCCCTGGTCATCCAGCCGTTGCAGTGTGGCCAGCCTGTCATCCGGCAGATTATCCCGATGGCCCTTGCGGAACTGATCGATATCGGCATCGGCCGTTACCCAGATAGTTTGCGTGGTGCCCATCAACTCCGGGTTGTTCTGCACGGCGCGCGGCACGTTACGGAACCAGGCACGGCTTACCAGCGGGTAAACATCATCCGCCAGGGCGCTTTGCGGAAAGTCCACGGTTTCTTCGTTGTAGGCGAAATCAATCTGCAATTCGGTTTGCACAAATGCGGAATAACCCTGGCTGATCATGTCCGCAAAGAACAGCACCAGAAACAGCAGCGCCAAGCCCAAAGCGCCGATACAATAGGCCTTGAAGCGCTTCTCGGCGCGATAGCGACGGCGTAAAAAAGCAGACGCTGGCATGGATTTTTCGTTCGCCATTGCTGCCCCCTATTCGTAGTTCTGGCGGAATTTTCGGATGACGATAATGGACACCAGGTTCAGTATCAGGGTCACCACAAACAGTACCAGACCCAGTGCGAAGGCAGACAGGGTTTCCGTACTGTCGAACGCCTGATCACCGGTGAGCGCAGCCACAATGCGCACGGTTACGGTGGTCATGTCTTCCAGCGGATTCGCCGTGAGATTCGCGCGCAGGCCTGCAGCCATAACGACGATCATCGTCTCCCCCAGCGCCCGCGACACACCCAGCAGCGCAGCCGCCATGATGCCCGGAAACGCCGCGGGCAGGATAATATGCTTGATGGTTTCCGACTTGGTCGCACCCAGCGCATAAGCGCCTTCGCGCAGACTGTTCGGCACGGCGTTGATCACGTCGTCGGAGAGCGACGAAATAAACGGAATAATCATGATGCCCATCACCAGACCGGGCGCCAGTGCATTGGTATAGGAAGCCTCCAGACCGAATGCCTCGGCTGCCTCGACTACCAGCGGACTTACTGTTATCGCCGCGAAGAAGCCATAAACAACGGTGGGAATACCGGCAAGTATTTCCAGCATGGGCTTGGCTACGGTGCGCACCTTGTAGGGCGCATATTCAGCCATGAAAATAGCCGAGAGCAGGCCCACGGGAATGGCCACACACATGGCAATCAGTGTAATCATGAACGTGCCGGCAAACAGCGGCACCGATCCAAACAGCGAATCAGCCACCTGCTGGCCTTCCCGATAGGTTGCTACCGGACTCCATGTGGTGCCGGTCAGAAATGACCACAAACTGACCTGATTAAAAAACTTGAGCGACTCAAACAGGATCGAAACGATAATGCCGAGCGTCGTAAGAATCGATATTAAAGACGCGCCGAATAAAAGAAACTGTATGAAACGTTCGATGGCCGTGCGCGCACGCATGCTCGGCTCTACCTGGCGCAGCGCATAACCCAGGCCTACCGCGGCACCCGCCATGCAGAAGGCAAACACAAATGGCGCGGAGGGTACGCGCAAATGCAACAAGGAAGCGGCCGCCGCAATTATGCCAATGGCCAACGCGGGTATCGCCATCCACACGGCGACATACGTGCCGTATTGTTGCGGTCGCGAGTGCAGACGCACTCCGCCGGTACCACTGAGCAGCGCCTTGCGCCGGCCCAGGTAAAAGGCGATGGCCGCCATAGGCGCCAGTCCGCCGAAAAATATGAGCAGTGTTTGCCCCGTATCCAAAGTAGTCCCCTGTGAATCGGGTGGCTAAGAAATATGGTCGGCTCTGTTACAAGAGCCGACCATACAGTTTACTAGCTAATCGATTAGCCTTTCAGCGCGGCCAGGATCAGCTTTTCGCGGTCTTCCCACTGGCTGCGAATTGCCTGGCGTTGTTCTTCAGGCAGCGGAATCAGACCCAGGGGTTTCAACAGGCCTTTGGGGCCGATCATCTTTTCTTTCAGGCAAAGACTCACGTAGTCCTTGAGGCCGGCGACCTGGTCCAGGTGCGAGTTCTTAACGTAGAAGAACAGGCTGCGCGATACCGGGTATTCACCCGAGCTGATCTTGGCCGGTTCGGCGGCGACGCCACCGATGGTAGCGGCCGCGATCTTGTCGCGGTTTTCGTCCAGGAAGGAATAACCGAACACACCGAACGCGGCCTTGTTCTTGGCCAGACGTTGCACGATCAGGTTATCGTTTTCGCCAGAGGGCACATACAGGCCGTCCTGACGAATCTTGGTGTACGCACCCCCGAAGCCGTCGATGTTTTCAGAACCATGTTCCAACACCAGCTCTTCGAAGGCGTCGCGGGTTCCGGACGAGGTCGGCGGGCCCAGCACCAGAATTTCGCGATCCGGCAGGCGGCTGTCGATGTCCGACCATTTCTTGTACGGATTCGCCACCAGTTTACCGTCGACCGGTACTTCCGAAGCCACCGCCAGGGTGATTTGCTCGCGGGTTAGGTCAAGCGCATCGTTATCCTTGTTTTGCGCAAACACGATACCGTCGTAACCAATCACCGCCTCAGTAATATTAGTCACGCCGTTTTTCTCGCACAGCTCGAATTCGCTGGTCTTCATACGGCGTGAGGCGTTGGTAATGTCAGGTGTGTCGCCGCCATTGCCGGCGCAGAACAGCTTCATGCCGCCGCCGGAACCAGTGGATTCCACCACCGGGGTTTTGGTGTCGGTGGTAGCGCCCAGTTCTTCAGCCACGTAGCTGGAGAACGGATAAACCGTGGAAGAACCGACAATGCGGATCTGCTCAGCGGCCGCGGCCGTAACGCTGAAACCAAGTGCCGCAACTGCGGCCAGTCCCAGCTTGGGAAAATGCTTAGCTAGCATGGAATTCTCCTGTTAAGTCCATAGTCGAGCGACCGCAATCGGCCACTTTCGAAGAAGGAGTCTGAAGCCTTCAGGTGAACACCATATTGCGGAAATATTACAGTTTGGTTACAGCGTGCTGAGGGCTACAGTAACAGCGGCCGCCGCTATCGCTCCCCAATCGCGTCGACTTCTTTCTGCAAAGACATCCGGTCCAGACGCGCCAACGGCAGATCGGTAAACAGCCTGATGCGGCTTTCCAGCTCACGAAATGCCGTGCGAAACGCGGCCAGTTTCTGCGTTTCGTCGCCTTCGACGACAGCAGCCGGATCTGCGACCCCCCAGTGTGCGGTTATGGGTGAACCTGTCCAGATCGGACAGGTTTCCTGAGACGCCCGGTCGCAAACGGTGAACACAAAATGCATTTCCGGTGCCTGGTCGCCTATAAATTCGTCCCAGCTTTTACTGCGTAACGAATCCGTTTCCAGTGCCATGGAGTCAAGCAGTTTCAGGGTGAGTGGGTGCACATCATCCTTGGGGAAACTGCCGGCGCTGTAGCCTTTGAACTGGTCGCCCGCCCAATGGTTGATCAAGACTTCAGCCATGATGCTGCGGGCCGAGTTGCCGGTGCATAAAAACAGCACATTATATTTGGATTGTTGCAATTTCCTGGCTCCTGCTTGCGTCTATGAATTGTGTAAATCGCGGTACTACCGCTGACCTCATTTGCCACAGCCAGCAAAGGTTTGCCATTCGGGCTGTCTGCGGCGCTGATGAAAGTCAAACCCTCCGGCCCCAGGTCACCCGCGTCTCGCAGCGAGAGCGTGCTGAAATCGCGGCCATTGAAGTAGGACTGGAATACTGGCTTGTGCGGCGTTGTTATATCGTAAATCATGATGCCCCCGACACGTTCCAAGCCAATAAACAGCAAGCGCCGTCCTGCGACCATGCCTGTGGCGAGACCTTCCGGTTCGGGGCCTTTGGCGTCCGAGCGTTGGTCGAAACCCTGTTCATCGTTGTCGGCATTGAAACCGCCGCGGCCCAGTTGTCCGGCTGTGATTCGCTCGAAATCATCTCCGGAATCGTAGACGAGTTCGCCGTCTTGCGCTGACCGTATGGAAAATGAGCGTGCGCCAAAGCTGTACAGTTTTTCGTATTTTCCATCTGCATTGCTGTCGCCCAGGGTCCGCGTGACTTTGAGCCGCGCCAGCTTTTTATCATCCTGCATGGCACCGCGATGTGGAAAGGCGGCCTTGTCCAGGCGCATATCCGAAACCCGTATCTCTTCGCTGAACCCCGGATAGTCGCGCGCGTCGCCCTCGTTGGCGGTCACCAGATAGTCGTTACCCTCGTCCCGGAATACGGCAATCGCATCCGGTTGATACATTCCGAATACGGGCCAGTTCGCTAGGCTTGCGGCCTTGTCCTTGTCACTGGCGTCCAGACCATTTCCTGCAACACTGTGATCCTTGTAACCCAGAGGCAGGATACGCGTGAATTCGGCGCTGGCAATATCCAGTACGGCGATCGCATTGTTTTCCTGCAAGCTGACCCAGGCCGTGCGGGAATCTTCGGAGATCGCAATGTATTCAGGTTCCAGGTCCTGCGCCACGCTCGCTTGCGGGCCGAATATGCGAACGCCGGCGGCGCGGAGTGAATCGGTTTGTGAATTGAATTTTGCAAAGCTGGCGTGTGTAACGCTGGCAGCCGCGACCCCTTGCGACAAATCAATGACCGAAACAGATCCTTCCGGATCCAACTCATAGTCGTCACTGGGTTCGCCTTCGTTGGCAACCAGCAGCCATTGCCCGTTCGGGCTGAACGCCAGCATATCCGGCAACGCGCCAACGGCTACTGTATTTAATTCTTCCAGACTCTGCGCATCGTAGAACACCGCCCTGCCCGCGTCTGTCTTGTTCTTTGCCTGCACAGCTACGGCGACCAGCGCAGCGTTGACGGCAACTGAATTCGCAACACTACCGTGTATTCCAGCAGCGAGGGTTGCGATTTTTATCGGCGCTGCAGGGTTGCTTATATCCAGCACTTCAACGCCAGCAGCACTCGCGTTTACTACAAACGCACGCTTATGGATTTTGTCGTAGGCAACTATCTCCGCGGCGCTCTTATCAAATAAGCCGGTTTCATAACGACCGGCCAGCTCCAGTTCATACACATTAGCGGCGATTGATGTTGTCGAAAAAACCAGCGACAACAGAGCCAGAGTAAAAGCAGAGGTGTTCATTGTCCGTTTTCCTGAATGAGTAACGTTGAATAAAAGAACTCGCTGTAAATAAAAATCCCCGGCAATTCACTGCCGGGGATTCTTTCACTCAGACATACCCCATTGGGTGCCTGTCTGCTTTAATCGCCGTAATCTGCCTGTATGCGGGCGAGGAAAATGTTCTCGTCGTAGTCGGCGCCGCCCACGCTGAAGTCAGGTTTGACGTAGTTGAGCATGACGCGTACATGCTTGTTCAAGTAGTAGTTTGCGCCCACGGTAAAGGCCTTGGCTTCGCGGTTGGCGGTTGGCGCATCGTCGTTCTTCGCGTAGCTGTAGCGCAGCGCCAGTTCCAGTGCGCCGTTTTCGCTCTTGGGCTTTATACGGCCGAAGGAGCCATCCTTGTAAGTGCGGCTATCGCCAGGGGTAACGAAGAAACTGGCGAATACATAACCTGAAGTAATGTCTTCGTCCACACCGGCACTATCATCAATATTGTTTATATCGAATTCGCCCTGCACCGAGAACGGCCCGGTTACAAATGCGGCTTCTATGCCGTAGCGCGACTGTTCGAAGTTTGCAGAAGGCGTGCCTTCGATCAGGTTAAGGCGCCCCGCCAGATGCGCTTCAGGACGTACACGTGCACGTCGTTGCGATGCCTTTGGGTCCAGGTTGTTTTCGAAGATGGCCGCCGCGCCCAAGTGCAACACGGTTGTATCGGTGTTGATCGGCGCAAACGTGCCACGCGCGCCGAAGCCAATACCGTCGGCAGCGCCGGCGTCAGCGCCGCCGTCAAGCTTGCTGCCATTGGCCGTGTCATTGGGCGAGTAAACGCGCGTGAATAACGTCCAGTTCTTTTCTTCGATGTGGTGGCCAGCACCCAGGGTACGGCCGGTAATGTAATCCGTGGTCAGCGAACGCTCGATGAAGGTGATGTACTTCGAGGAGGTCAGCTCTTCCAGACCAAAGGGGATTTTTTCCTGGCCGATAATCAGGTCGCCAACCAGGTTGGCAGCCTCGCCCAGATCGACGCCGATATAGGCATCTTCAACAGAGGCTTCGTTGTCCAGGAAAGTCACCTGGATTTTGCCGAAGTACTTGCCGTAAAGCGTGAACTTGTTGAAGAAGCGCAGGCGGCGAATCTCAAGACCGTCGTCATGGTCACCGGTTACGCCATTGCCTGAATCGTCATCAAATACATTCAGGTCGACCATGATGCGGCCACCGAACTCGGTGGCAAACTGGCCATCGTCTGACTCACAACCAATGCCGCCATTGGTGGTACATTTCAGCGCCTGGGCTGGTCCGGCAAACATCATCGCCGCCCCAAGCAAACTCGCAGTCAGCGCGCCTTGTTTAAGCAAGCTAGACATATTGATTACTCCTTTGTGTTTAAACTCGTATATCGGTGCATGCGCAAGGCCGCGATTGTGTTTAGCCCCGCACGGCGCAGATACTAAGCACAGGCTGTTGCGGTAAAGTGACTGTTTTATGACCGTTGTGTGACACTGCACAGTGCATGCGCTACCGGTGCCGGGACAAAGGGAATCGCTAGAAGCGGCTGCCCTTTTCAAAGTGTTCAGGTATGGCGAGCTGATCCTGACTGACCTCGCCCAGAACTTGCGTTTCAAGCTGCCATCGGTAGACAAAGACAACGCGCCCGCTAGCCTGGGCCACTGGATCTTGATCGAGCGCGGGCGCTGCAGTGGGTTCTTTACCGGACAGCTCTTGCGAAATTGCCGCCATGAAGTCCGAGAAAGTTTCAACGCCGTCGCCGGCGCTGGCGGTTTGGGCAGTCTCAGGCTGGCTCGCCTCCTGTTTCCTGCGTCGCCATTCGGGTTTATCGGCACCACAGGCGCTGCCATCGGTCGTCCAGGTCAGTTCACCTGCCAATGCCGCCTGAGGCAAGTTTGGCGCTATGGTGATCTGCGCCACCTTGGTACGCGCATCCGTATTCAGCGTGGACAGGAAATATTTCTCCATGATCGCCATGGGGATCCAGGGCACAAATCGCTGCAATTCGGGAATCGTCTGCCCGGTGACCGCAGCGTATTGCTGGCAAAACGATGTTTCGATATCTGCGGCTGCTTTTGCCTGGGGTTCGCCTAGCCAGAGCACGCCATGCAACAGGCTGGAACCTGTGCGCTCCTGCTTGTCTCTAATCTGTACACGCCAATCAAGCTGGTATGCATCCGCGCCATTGCGTGCTGGCGTGCCTGTGTCCCGCGATATCACTAGCCGGCTTTCTTCAACCGTAATTTCGCAGGTGTTGCCGTCAAATTCTGCCAACTGCGGCTGCACGGATCGGGCAGTTTCGCTGAACTCAGAACATCCCCAGAGCTCGCATTCGCGATACTGCTCGGTGTCGTAATCAATCAATTTCAGACTCGGCTCAAGCGCATCAAACAGATAGGCACGTTCAGCGTGCGCCTTCAGCGCCCCCAAAGTGGACTCGGTAAAGTCTATTTTCTGCTGAATCCGTTGCTGTTTGCCGCGCGTCCAAGTGGTTTGTTTGCCCGCATACGCAAAGTAACCCTTACCTCCGGCCATGTTGACCTGCTCGACCCGCACGGCCGCCTCCGCACGCGCAGAATTATCAATAATGGGAACCTGGGTACAGGCCGAGAGAATTAGAATAAAAATCGGAAAAACAAGCTGGCGCATCGCAACAAACCTCGCGGGAGCATGGCATTCGGTTGACATCAAGTTCATCTGCGGCAGATCATGCGTTCGACATGTGACAGGTTTGTGACAGCGCAATGTCAGGCGCGCAATCCCCTTACGCCTGCACCGGTCCTAGTGTACTGCGTCATTCTGTTTGGAACTTAAGCGGCGATTGGCACGCGTGACTTTTTGCAGGATGTCATTGGCGCTGGCCGTCCATATGAAGGGTTTGGGTTTGAGGTTGTGTTGGGCGATATAGCCGTCAATGGTTTCGATGAGTTC
>JBDNIO010000274.1:0-2741 GCA_041688215.1 Salinisphaeraceae bacterium
GTGGTTCTGGGCGATGATCTTCTGACCCCCCGATTCACCAGCCTTGAAGTACAGAATAAAGTTTTCGATATAGTCCAGCAGCCTCGCCGGTTGCAGCAGGCCGTCGACGGCGCGTTCCAGGCTGGTGGCTTGCTCGGCAATGGCGTCGCGGTCGATCTTTTCCTTCTCGTCGTCCGCGCGCAACCAATGGAAAAAGTAGTCCCAACCGGCGGTAATGCTGCCGATGCGCGTGTCCAGCGCGTTGGAGAGCACCAGGAACGCGTTGTAAACGAATAGCTGGGGGATATCCTCGCGGTAGTCAGTCAGGTTCTTCTCGTACGCGGTGCGCAGCTTCACGTTGGAGTTTTTCAGTTCGATAAACACCAGCGGCAGGCCGTTGATGTACAGCAGCACATCCGGGCGGCGCCAATGGCGGCCATTGCCGGTAGGTGCAATCCATAACTGGGTAACGGCCAACAGGTCGTTGTTCGCCGGATTGTTAAAGTCGATCACGTTAGCGCGGGCCTGTTCGTCGCGGCCTTCGGCGTTGCGGTAAGTCACCTGTACGCCGCTGCGAATTAGCTCATGGACTTCCTTGTTGGCGGCGATGATGGACATCGCCATGCGGCTGCCCGTGAGCAGTGCCAGAGCCTGGTCGATGGCGGCTTCCGGTAGTTTCGGATTAAGTGCCACCAATGCCGCCCGCAGGCGGTCTTTGAACACTACTTCCCGTTTATCCGTGCGCCCGGAGCCGTCTGGCAGCGTCTCCCGTTGCTCGCTGTAGCAGTTCAGGGTATCAAAGCCAAAACCGGGCGCGGTCAGGCGCTGGATCAACCCCTGTTCAATATCGTCTTCGCTAATCAGGTTTGGCATGAGAAATAGAGTCGCTGCCTTTCAACCGAAGCGGACCTGAGTTTCGGTAACCACTGTGAAACTATCAGCTAGTTGATCTGCGTGGGCGACGAGCAACTTCCTAAGGACGGATATCTTCGCCGCTCCGCGCTCGTCCTGGAGCCGCAATAAAACCACCCCGTGGTGTGGTTGCCTGTCCCGAAATATCTTGTCCCCGAAGTCTTTGTCGTTCGTAATCAGAACCCATTCCTGAGAGTAGGCTTTGTCCAGGATTTCATCATCAGACATGCCGCGCGATTCATCGTAAACCGAAAATACCTGAATGCCTTGATCATCTAGCCAACGGCCGACGGCGGGACCGGTGCATTCGTCGACGATAAAGCGCATTCAAGCCGACTCGGCCTCCAGCGGCAGAAATGTCGCGTTGGATACCGATTGCGAAGCAAACAATAGACAAGCGCGAATATCCTCCGGCGCCAGGCCCTCGTACTCCTCAAGAATTTCTTCTGATGTAGCCCCATGGGCCAACAAATTCAAGATAAAATCAACGCTTATCCGAGTGCCCTTAATCACCGGCTTGCCGACCATGATTTTGGGGTCACATACGATCCGTTCATGCATGTCCTGGTCATTCATAATGTGGCCTCCTGCGCACCGGCTCTTTCGACCGAACCGCTGCTTGATTTGTCGCAGTATAGCCTGCATCCAGGGAATCGCGCGATTCAAGCGGCGGTCGTTGTTGCTGTTGGCGAAAAAATGAATCTTTAACAGCCGATGTTGAAAGCACAGGGCTAATTCGTGCATGTTTTTAGGCTTTGGACGGGTCCCAGAAATCGCGTGGTGGCTTGTGCGTCAGTTCATTCGTGATGCGTTCCAGTTCCGCCTTGGCATCTGGGGCAGACAACGATTGCGACTCCAGCGCCATGTGCCCGGCCGCATCTGCGAGTTGCGCCTGCGCGCGCTGCCGGGCCTGCGCCTCTACCAACGCCTCAACGCTCTGGCCCTCGGGCGGGATAATCGCGTACACAAACCGGCAACCCATGGCCTCCGCCACTTCGCGCATGTTACGCAGGGAAATACCCTCCTCTCGTTCATAACGCTCCAGGTTGGCCGCCCGGCTGCGGCTACCGCCCAGCCGTTTGCTCAACGCCGCCCCGGACATGCCCAGCGCCTTGCGTACCCGGCGAATCCAGCCGCCCTGTGGCGCCCAGGGCAAGGCCGCCGCCTGATTCAATTGGGCACGTAACTGCGCTTGTTCAATGGATTTAATGCTGCTCATGGTTTGATAGTTGAGAATATTATTAGTTAAACGCTCTCATATACCAACCCATTAGTCAATTATTGTTCCGTTATATGAGAGCATTACGCATGTATGCGGAGTTGGATGTCCACCTCATCGACACACAGCATGTAGGTCGGCTTAGCGCGCAGCGCGTAAGCCGACACGCGAACGTCGGCTTCGTCCGATAAATGTCGGATTACGCGCGTTGCGCTAATCCGACCTACGGGCTGGCGGGAACTGGATGTCCAGGGCATCGACGCGGAGCTTGCCGGAGATCAGGCGGTTTAGGAGGAGGTCTCGGGTTTGGGAAAGAAGTGATTTCTCCTTTAAAAGCAGCTTTACTTGGTCGAACATAGGTGCGGTAATACGATGAAACTCCTTTCGCAATTCGTCGGGTGGAACAATTGCGTTCATCGCGCAAAATTTGCCCTTGCTCAGATTGGTCATGGTCGCGCCAGTAGCTGCGAATGCGAGAATGGTTGGCTTAAGGGCAGCATATTCCAATCCCAAAATGAGTCTGAAGGTTAGCGAAAAGAGTCAGCTGGCTTTCATCCGTTCGAAGATAGATTCAAAGAGTGAGTGTCTGGCGTTTTGTAGACGTTTAGCGGCTTCATTATCACTGATTGCA
>JBDNIO010000049.1:0-4111 GCA_041688215.1 Salinisphaeraceae bacterium
CTTGCTGCAAGGTCGTTAAATGTTTGACGTTCATGATGAGTTTCATCCCACCATCTTGAACGGTTATGCTTAGCTCAGACTCATTTCATGTTGGAAACATGTGCCTGGCTTCAGACTCATTTCGTATTGGAAGAGGCTCGCACTATACGCGGAGCACAGAAACCCGGATAATACGCGACCGTCTTTTCCCCTCTTTATAAACTTCCCATGATTGAAAACCTTCGCAACATCGCGATCATCGCGCACGTGGACCACGGCAAAACCACCCTGGTGGACTGCCTGCTGCGCCAGTCCGGCACCCTGACCGTACGTGACGACGACGAACGCATCATGGATTCCAATGATCTGGAACGAGAGCGCGGCATTACCATCACCTCCAAAAACACCGCCATTCAGTGGCAAGGTAAAGATACCGAGTACCGCATCAACATCGTCGACACCCCGGGCCACGCGGATTTCGGCGGCGAAGTCGAACGCGTGCTGTCGATGGTGGATTCGGTACTACTGCTGGTGGATGCCGTCGACGGCCCCATGCCGCAAACCCGTTTCGTTACCGAAAAGGCATTTGCGCTGGGCCTGAAACCCATTGTCGTGATTAACAAGATCGACCGCCACGGCGCGCGTCCGGACTGGGTGCTGAACCAGACGTTCGACCTGTTTGATAATCTCGGCGCCACCGACGAACAACTCGATTTCCCGATTGTTTACACCTCCGCACTCCACGGCTATGCCGGTATGCAAGACGACGTGCGCGAAGGCGACATGACGCCGCTGTTCCAGACCATTGTCGATTGTGTTGCCCCGCCGCCGGTGGATTCCGACGGACCATTCCAGATGCAGGTGACCACGCTGGACTACAACAGTTATCTGGGCCAGATTGGTATTGGCCGCATCCAGCGCGGTCAGATCAAAACCCCGGCGGAAGTGGTAATCGTTAGCCGCGACGGCAGTAAACGCCGTGGCCGCGTGCTCACTATCCTTGGTTTCATGGGCCTGGAACGCACTGAAGTAGCGCAAGCCGAGGCCGGCGACATCGTGGCCCTGACCGGTATGGACGGACTCGACATTTCCGACACCATTTGCCATCCGGAAGCGCCCGAGGCCTTACCCCCGCTCACGGTGGACGAGCCCACCATGAGCATGACGTTCGAGGTGAACAAATCCCCGTTCGTCGGCAAGGAAGGCAAGTACCTCACCAGCCGGCAGATTCGTGAACGACTGGAGCGCGAGCTCAAATCCAATGTGGCACTCAAGGTGAATTACACGGATGACCCGGATCGTTTCCGCGTGTCCGGCCGTGGTCTGCTGCATCTTTCTATCCTGCTGGAAAATATGCGCCGCGAAGGCTATGAGTTGGCCGTATCCCGGCCCAGGGTTATTACCCGCCAGGTCGACGGCGAAACCCATGAACCGTTTGAATCGCTGATCGCCGATATCGAGGCAGAACACCAGGGATCGGTAATCGACGCGCTCAACCAGCGCCGCGGCGAACTGCGCAACATGCAGCCCGACGGCAAGGGGCGTATTCGCCTGGAGTATATGATTCCCGCGCGCGGGCTAATCGGTTTTCAAACCGATTTCATGGGCATGACCTCGGGCAGCGGCATCCTCACCCATATCTTCGATCATTACGGACCTGCTTCGCCGCTGGGCATAGGCCAGCGCCATAATGGCGTGCTCATCTCCAACGGCGCCGGCAAGGCGCTGACCTACGCGTTATTCACCCTGCAGGAACGCGGCCGCCTGATGGCCAGCCATGGCGATGAAGTTTACGAGGGCATGGTAGTCGGCATTCACTCCCGCGAAAATGACTTAACCGTGAATCCCCTCAAGGCTAAACAGCTTAACAACATCCGCGCCGCCGGCACCGATGAAAATATGGTGCTCAGCCCGCCGGTCAACATGAGCCTGGAGCAGGCGCTGGAATTCATCAATGATGATGAGCTGGTGGAGATCACCCCCACCAACCTGCGTGTGCGCAAACGCTTTCTGAAAGAACACGAACGCAAAAAAGCGTCGCGCGAAACCGCCTAAGGGGGCTGCTGAAAAACGCAATATTTCAACTGTTCCCGCTTGGCACAGGGATGTGCCAACAATGAAAAAGTCCAAGGATGGACTTTTTCAGTACCCCCTAAACGGGTAGCGGCAGTCTGCTCCCTTGTCAGGTAGTCTTGCAATTACCTGAACAATACCGAGGAGACTCTAATGAAACTACAACCGCTAATGACCTACCATGCCGACCTTAAAGCCCCGGTTGAAGTCGGCACCGGGCCCTATGGCACCCGCAATATATTTGAAGTTACCGGCGGCTGGTTCAAGGGCGACAAACTCAACGGTAAATTCCTTACCGGTGGCGCCGACTGGATATTGATAGACGCCAACGGCATTGGCCATTTGGACGTGCGCGGTACCCTGGAAACCGATGACGGTGCATTTATCTATCTGCAATACTTTGGTGTGCTGGAATTAAATGCAAAAGTCGCCACCGCGCTGCAAACCGGTGGCGCCACCGATTATGGCGACAGCTACTTCATGACCTCGCCACGTTTTGAAACCGGGGATTCGCGCTATAGCTGGTTAAATAACATCGTTACCGTCAGTGAGGGTCGCGTACAGCCGGGCCCAGCCGTTGAATACAAGGTTTACACCGTGGTGAATGACTAACCCCGTGACACAGGACACACTGCACCAGCAACGTGCCAAATGGACCAACCGTGGGCAGCAGCGCCCGCCGTTTGCACAAACACCGGCGCCCGACCAGGAATCCGTGTGGGATTACCCTCGCCCGCCGGTTATCGAGGAAAACTATCGTCCCGTTAAAATCTACGCGGATGAACAGTTGCTAGCCGCAAGCCAGGCGGGCTTCAGAGTGCTGGAAACTGCAGGCGCACCCACCTATTACATGCCACCCGAAGATATCGAACAGCAGTCCCTTGTGCGAGTAGCTGGGTACAGTTTCTGCGAATGGAAAGGCCAGGCCGATTACTGGGCGCTGGCCGGGGACTCGGCCGCAAAAGCTGCCGCCTGGACGTATCCCGAACCTTTCGATGCCTTCCTGCCCATCGCTGGTTTCTTTGCGTTCTACCCTGCCCTGCTGCGCTGTTTCCTGGGCGACGAGCGCGTAAAGGCGCAACCGGGCGGCTTTTATGGTGGCTGGGTTACCGATGATGTTGTTGGTCCCTTCAAAGGCGAAGCAGGCACATCCGACTGGTGATTTGAATGGCTGCGGTAACGTTGCCTCCTGCATTGATGTCCGCGCTGGCTAAACGTCCTGCCCTGGCTGTGCTAACTGGCGCGGGGGTGTCCGCGGAATCGGGAATACCGACCTTCCGAGAGGCGCAAAGCGGCCTGTGGGCGCGTTTCTCGCCCCAGGATCTGGCCACGCCAGAGGCATTTTTGAATCATCCGCTGCGTATCTGGGACTGGTACCGCTGGCGGCGCGAGCTGGTAAGTCAGGGCGGGCCTAATGCAGCGCATCTGGGTATTTCAGAATTACAGAACCGGCTCAAACACTGCGCAATTATTACCCAGAACGTAGACGGGCTGCAGCAGCGTGCAGGCGCCACCCACGTTATCGAACTCCACGGCAATCTCTGGCGCCAGCGTTGTGTGGCCGGTTGCGGCTTTACAGAAACCGTAGCCACGCCCGGCGCCGGTAGGCTGCCATATTGCCCGAACTGCACCGGCATCTTGCGTCCCGACGTAGTCTGGTTTGGTGAAGCCCTGCCGCAACAGGCCTTTAGCGAGGCATCGGCAGCCATTACCGGAGCCGATATAGTCATAGTCGCAGGCACATCGAATCTGGTTTACCCAGCGGCCGCCTTGCTGCTGGAGGCGCTGCGGCTTGGCAAAACCGTGGTTGAAATCAATCCGGAGCGCACGCCGCTGTCTTCCCAGGCGGACTATTTTATCCAGGCACCGGCCAGCGTGGCCCTGCCCGCGATCAGGGATATTTGTTTGGTGGGTGCTCAGCCCAGCATATTCCAATCCCAAAATGAGTCTGAAGGTTAGCGAAAAGAGTCAGCTGGCTTTCATCCGTTCGAAGATAGATTCAAAGAGTGAGTGTCTGGCGTTTTGTAGACGTTTAGCGGCTTCATTATCACTGATTGCA
>JBDNIO010000050.1:0-3096 GCA_041688215.1 Salinisphaeraceae bacterium
ACTGCGACGAATACTCTTCCTGGTGCTCGAACACCATCCGGACTGCTCGCTGGCGAACTTCCGGTGAATAACGTTTTATCTTGCTCATGACTCCATTCTCTCAAGGTTTGGAGTCTCCGGGAATGCCGGGGGGATTCACCGTTTTTGCATAAAGAATTGGACTCAGTTTTATCAGTAGCTCGGTGTAAATTCTATTAATATCTTCATCATGCGGTTTTTGAAGAGCCAAAGCTTCAACCAATTCTGCTTGCCGTGGTTGCCCAAACGCCAACCGATATAGTCCGAGCGACTCTGTCAGCAACTTGAATTGTTTTTCTTCTCGGCTAAATTTTGTGAGCGGAACCATTCTTTGAATTGGAAATTTTGAGTCGTCGAGATGCCAAAATGGAACCAAGTCTGATTCGGAATTCTTCTTTTCATTCTTTTCCGCAATTAAAAACAACCTATCCCAAAGCGCGCGTTCGGGTTCGTCATTCGTATTGGAAATCTGAGCACCGTACTTTGCAGCTAATTGTTGGCGGATTGAGTGACTTTGGAATCGGTTTACCCGGCCCTCCCGTTGTTCCAGGTCAACGGGGTTCGAGGGGAGATTCCAGTGCACAACTCGCCGGCACCATGCGTGGAAGTCGAGCCCTTCCTGGCCAACAGAGGTTGAGGTGAGAACGAAGGGGCGAAATGGGGAGTTGAAAATTTCTCGCAAACCTACCGCGCGCTTTTGCCCGCTGTCTGAATCGAGACGCTGGTTGAAAGAGACAGCGTAGTGGGCTCGCATCTGTTTTGGTTCAATTGATCCATTTTCTCCTGGGAAGTCCACTTTTATTGAAGCGGTCGTCACGCTGATAGACGAGCACAAGGATTCCAGTACATCTTCTTCTTTATCAGTTTGAGAGGAAAGCTGATAAATGTATTCGTCCAGCAGGCTTTGCAGGCAACCATTAGCGCAATAGGTTATAACTTGGCGCCAATAAGCTGGCGGTGATTTGTCAAGTCGAACAGCAGCAATCGACTCAGGTTTATCAAAAAGGCTCAGGAATGCATTGCTCACGCTGAGTGCGCTATCCAAATGTGTCGCTAACTGACCGACTTTTTTTGTAGGCGGCGAGTACCGAAGACTTCTAAGTGCGACTGTTGCTGGGTTACCTAGGGCCTGTAAGGCTAAGACTTTGGCAAGGTCGTCCGGCTTACGTCCAAGTTTAGAGGGCTCAAATGCGATTTCTAGGGCCTGTTCAAATTGACGGCTTCTACTACTAGTGTCTTTAAGTGCGGAGTGATTTTTCAATGCTCTATAAGCCCACGCGCGATATTGTTTACTTGATTCTTCAATATCGAGTGCTAGAGCGGCTACGGCGTACCACTTTTCATCCGGCCTGGTGGACTGTTCATCGTTCTCGTGTTCAATTCCGTTCAATAAATCGACACATTTGCTTTCGATTTGTGAAAGAATGTTGTTCAGGTCGTCGTCAGCCTTGCCTCTTGGAATCCATAAATCTGACAGTACCTTGCTCGGAAACAACAGGAAGGTATGGCCGTTTAGGCTACCGTCGTCACTGAATGCGAGTTGCCGGAAAGGTGCGCGGCGCGTGGTTGTGCTTCCATCTTCACTATCCTTCGGGAAATATCGCCGCTCCTGCTTCTCTTGTTCGCCCTTGGTTTGTGGATTAGCGATTGTTTTCTTTTCTACTTCGTATGAAAGCAAGGTACTGATCATTCTGGGAACGAGCGCCCAGGACGAGAAGATCAGCGTTTTGGTGAAGCCTGGCTGCTCCTCAAAGGCACCGCCAAGCCGGTAGTACGGAAGGCTTGGCGGAACCCAGAGCATTCTGGCTCCTTCACTTTTACTGCCAATTGCGTTATCAACAAGGCCCTTGAGTCGTGTGTGGCCGTCTTCGCGCGTAATGTCCAATGCGTACTCATCAATTGAATTACGAGGCAGCCAAGGTCCCATTCCTGCGGCCTTATTATAGTTAGCAGCATTTAGGAGGTTTCTTGCTCGGCTTGCTGAGTGTTCGCCCAGAACCTTATCCGCCACTTCGCGTATTTTGTAGCCGTGCATGAATGACAACGGCCAAGGCGCAGACTTGCAGTACTCAATAGGGTTAATTCTTAGCTTTTGATTCGGTGTGTCCTCATCAAGTGCCTTTATAAAGCGATCCGTAAGCACATAATTTTGTATATCTCCGACACTTATGCTTAGGTTGAATTGCACATCCTCGACCATCAGGTGATGGTCTCTCGCAACCGTTGCACGTTCTGTTCGGCAAATTACCTGGCTTAGCATGCGCTGAATTTCATCTCGAGCCGGTTTGCCGTACCTGGATATATTTTCGGGCGTTGGGTCGAGTATGGCCATTTCTAGATTGGAGCGTTGTTCCTCGTACTCTAGCAAATGTATTTCTGCACTATCTGGGTTTACGTCCTTTTCCCATAAATACTCCAGCACACTCTTGAAGTCGCCGTAATTATCGTCACCCTGTTGTTGTTCGGCGCGCGAAATGTATGCCTTGAAAGGGGTTGCTGATAACAGCAGAACTTTTGCGTCTGTCTGATTCAGAACCCGATTGGCTATCTCGTTTTTTTTCGTAGTCAGTTCTCGAAATCGCTGGAATTCATCAAGAATAAATAGGTCCGCTTGCAGGTAGTCAGTGCATAACTCCACGAGAATGCCACGGAGCTCGGTGGTGAGCTTAGCGGCTGCACCTAGTTTATGTTGTTCCAAATCAGAGTTTTGTGGGCCACAGGGGTCTAGGTATTTTTCGACTGCGAAATGTACTGAATCTAGTAAGGTTGTTCCGTCCGGAATATCGAAAAATTCTATCGGCCCCGATATAGTTTTTTCTTTAAGTTTGACGTGAAATTTTTCGATCAGGTCGGTACGTGGTGTATTCCTGGTTTCGTTGACCTCGCACCACCACTTATCAAAGTCCCCAACCCATCCCTGGAAAAAACGAGCAAGTTCTTTTGAATAGGTTGCGCCGAAAACAGGATGTTCCATCATGAGTCGGCAGATTAGTGCTCGTTCGTGCCGGTTTCCAGACCCTCTTGTGGTATAAAACGAAGTGGAAGGAGTAAGGCTTTGCAGTTGCAGTCGATTGCTTG
>JBDNIO010000051.1:0-9864 GCA_041688215.1 Salinisphaeraceae bacterium
ACTGGCTTGGAGGAATTTGGGCAGAATGCTCGCCCGGTTCTTTTCCATGCTGCGCATGTCGATTAGCTGAGTACGACGCACCAGCAGATCGCTTATGAGACGGACCTTTTCGTCTTTAAGCGGTGTGGGCTGGGGTTTCAGAGCTTCACCGAAATGAGCGATGTCGCAGGCATCAAGTTTGTCGGTCTTGGCCAGGCGGCCAGTGGCCCCGGCAAAGCGTCGGACGTGGGTGGGATTGGCGACGACCACCGGTAGTTTGGCTTTGTGGGCGGTACAAGCAAAGACCACTTCCATGCGCCCCGTCGCTTCGATGATGATCCTGTCCGGCTGGATTTGCTTGAAGCGTTTAATCGCTTCTTTAATGCCCTGGGGATTGTTTTCGACCTGGAAGTATTCGCCTAACGGACGAATATAAATATCCAGGTGCTGCTTGCCGGTGTCGATGCCGACGTTGGTTTCGTTGTGTTGGTTTGCGTTCATGAGATAAGCTGACTGAAGCCTTGCCCTGGAAATATACAAGGGGGGCTCGGGGCCCCGATGACTGTTCGAGTTATTGCCTATAGAGATAAGCCACACGCTCACTTGTTAACGGTCTCTGCCTTGCAGGAGCCAATCGTTTCTCGCGCCGTGACTTATGGGCCTTCGGAGACTACCGAAGGTGGGCCCCACTTTCGCCCGTTCCTCGTCGAAAACCAACCATAAAAATCATTGCAGCGGACGTTTGACCCGCCATCCATTTTTGCTGTCGCAAAAACAGGCGTCGCCTCAAACGCCGCTGAATTCAGGCGTTGGGCCTCCCGGATAAATAGGTGGTAAACTTTAAATATGGTTGCAAGATCATCTATCGAATCTATTGAAGAAGCTGCGTTATCACTTCAGCCAGAAGCGCGCGCTCATCTCGCCCATTCTCTTGTTCAAAGTATCGGCGATTTATCGGAAAAAGAAATAGAGGGCTTATGGCTAGCCGAAGCCGAGCGTCGCGACGCTGAATTGGAATCAGGCGCAGTAAAAGCCATTCCCGGTGATGCTGTATTTAGTCGTCCCTGAATAATTCACAACACATTGAATAATATAGTGAAATAAGATTAATGGCGTGAGATAATATGCAAGCTTGCTCGCAAGGGCGCACTAAAAGCTTGCAAAACATGAAACCGAAGTCGCCGGATAACGCAGCCGATTTATTTAGGTCACAGCTCTCCCAAATCATCAATTTGGAGCATCGTCTCTGCCGCTTATCGCGGCAGATAGATTGGGGAGTATTCGAGCAAGAATACGGGGCGTTGTACGCCAGCGGTCCAGGCCGCCCGGGCTTACCCACGCGTCTGATGGTGGGCTTGCACTACCTCAAGTATCTGCACAACGAAAGCGATGAATCGGTGGTCGAGCGCTGGTTGGAAAATCCCTACTGGCAATACTTTTGCGGCTATGAGCATTTGCAGCACACGCTACCCTTGCACCCAACGTCGCTGGTGAAGTGGCGCCAGCGTATCGGTGCGGACAAGCTGGAATTACTGCTCAAGGAAACCGTAGCAGTCGCCCAGCGCAGCGGGGCACTTAAATCCCGGTCATTAACCCGCGTTAATGTCGATACCACCGTGCAAGAAAAGGCGGTGGCCTTCCCTACCGATGCACGGCTACATCACAAGATGCGGGTAACGCTGGTACGCGCTGCCAAGCAGCGCAATATCCCGCTACGTCAAAGCTATCACCGGGTGGGTAAACGGGCGTTAATCTGGCAAGGACGTTACGCCAGTGCCCGCCAGGGCAAACGCGCGGCGAAACAGGGCCGCAAACTCAAAACCTACCTGGGCCGGGTGGTGCGTGATATCCGGCGTAAATGCCCGCAGCCAGACGAGACGTTACACACCTTACTCAATCGCGCCGAGCACCTGCTTGCCCAACAGACCAAAGATAAGAACAAGATTTACAGTGTGCATGCCCCCGAGGTCGAGTGTATCGCCAAGGGCAAGGCGCACAAACGCTATGAGTTTGGCTGTAAGGCATCGATTGCCACGACCAGCGCCGACAACTGGATTGTCGGTGCCATGAACTTACCCGGACGCCCCTATGACGGTCATACGCTGACCGATGCACTTCGCCAGGTCGAACAGCTTACCGGGCGTATCCCCGCAGCGGCCTTTGTCGATCAAGGGTACCGCGGACATAAACACCCCGGCGACACAGTCGTCCACGTCGTCGGTCGCTTCCCAAAGACCGCGACACGAAGCTTTAAGCGCTGGCTTAAACGCCGTGCGGCGATTGAGCCCTGTATCGGCCATCTAAAGTCTGACCACCGGATGCACCGAAACCATTTGAAAGGCACGCAAGGCGATGCGATTAACGTGGTCCTCGCCGCCGCCGGCTACAATCTCGCTAAACTGCTGGCCTGGATTGCTTGGCTTTGTAGATTATTGCCAAAGGGGGGTCTAAATTTCCGTGGACCGCGTTTTTTCCTGCCTGATCGGCCGACTTTTGGGGTGAATATTTCAGGGACGACTACTTAAGCGGCGATGAGCCCGAGAACCTGTCATTGCGAGCGAAGCGCGGCAATCTATGCCGGAGTCGTTGTAAGTTATGCGGCTCGCCACTGGATTGCCGCGTCAGCCCCGTTACACGGGGCTTCCTCGCAATGACGACTTTTCGTTTTTCTTGGCTGTATAAGGTCTAAACAGAATGACGCACTCCACTAGCTCCAAAGATGGATTTTTAGTTGTTTGGCTGGCTGGCCCGTGTCTGTGCACACGAGTGGCTGGCTACTTGAATTCTGCGAGTTTGACGCACTTGCTTGTTGGCAAGCTGCTTGGAAATACAGCTTGAACTTCGGAATACAACCGCGAATGCGAATGATTGTTATTATATATAAAGAATAGTGTATGTCAACGCTGTGCAGGCCGCAGTTACCGCAGCGCGAAATTAACGGGCACGGTGAGTTCCAGTTTGCTGACCTTCATCGAATCCGGCATGGCCGGCAGCGGGTTGGCGCGCTGGATCATTTCTTCCACGGCGGAATCAAGCAGGCGGTGGCCGGAGCTGCTGCGTACGTCCCATTCCAGCACGCGGCCCGAACGGTCCATGACAAAATGCAGCACTACGGTGCCTTCCTGGCCCAGGCGGCGGGCGCGGCGCGGGTAGTCCTTGTGCCGTTCTAGCCAGGCACCGAGGATGGCGCGGTAGTCGGGTGGCGTATCGCGCAGGCCGCCGGTGGCGCCGGACTGGGTTTTAGGCGCGGTTTGTTCGGCGCGCACGGTTTGTTTGGGCGGCGGCGGAGGAGGCGGCTTTGCAGCGGCCGGTTCGGGGTCGGGCACCGGGCTTGGCAGGGGTTCGGGTTTCGGCTGCGGCTCGGGCTCCGGCTTGGGTTTGGGTTCGGCCCTGGGCTCGGGCTCTGGTTCGGGCGCCGGTTCCGGCTCCGGTTCGGCCACAGATTCGGGTGCGGGCTCTGGCGCCAGTGCAATCGTAATGGCTTGTACGCCGGGGTCCACGGCTACAATTTTGTCCGGCGCGGCCACAAAACGCAGGAATAAAGCGATGTGTAACAACGCGGCCAGCGACAGCGCCCATAGCCAGTGCCTGCGGCTGATGAATTTGGGAGTCTGCATCATGGATTATGCAGGGTGATCAGCCGCACTTCGGCAACGCCGGCGGCGCGCAAGTCGCGCAGAAGTTGCGTTAGTTGTTGTGCGGGCAAGCCGGCGTCCGCTTTCACTTGCAAAGCCTGCGCCGGGTCCCAGTCTCGCAGGCGCGTGCGCAGTTCATCGACGCTAACCGACGTACTGCCCAGGGCCATGCGGCCATCGGCAGCGATGGATAACAGGTCGGGATCAAGCTGGGAGTCATCCGCATGCGCGGTTTCCGGCGGGCTCAGGGCAAACGGCGGCCGGGTGTGCAGCGCCCCGGCAAGCATGAAAAAAATCAGTAGCAGGAAAACGATGTTTATCAGCGGGAGGATGTTGTCTTCCGTGCGTCGCGGGCGTTTGGGTGTGGGCAGTATCACGACGGGTTACTCGCTTGTTTCGCCCAGCGACAGGTTGGACACGCCGGTACCAGCGAGTGCATCGAGCGCACGCACTGTGGGGCCCAGCGTCACTTGCGGATCGGGCCGCAAAATGGCGGCGGAAATTTGTTCGGCCTGCAATCGCGTCTTGAGTTTTTCGGCCAGATCGTCCAGCGAATAGGCGGCGTCCTCGTAGTAGAGTTGCCCGTCTGCCGCGAGGCGCACTGCCGCCGGCGGCGGCTGGTCGCTATCAGCCGGCGCACTCCCGGTCGCCAGACCGATGCCGCGCCAGTCCATCAGGCTAGTGGCGAGCATGAAAAAGATGAGCAATATGAAAACGACGTCGATAAGCGGGGTTAGGCCGATGCTGTGACGTCGCCTTGCCGGCGTCTCAATGTGCATGAGCGGGTTGCGTTGCGTTGTCTGAAGTGGGCTCGGTAACGGCGTTGCCAGTGCCGGTAAACACGCGGGTTAGCGCATCCTGCATATCTTCCTGCAGGCGTTCGACAATGCGCTCCAGCCAGTTCAGTGCGGCGACCGCGGGGATGGCGACGATCAGACCGACGGCGGTGGTTAAAAGCGCTTCCCAGATACCGCCGGATAAAATTGCCTGATTAACCTGGCTGCCGGCCGCTTCCAGTTCACGAAAGGCTTTGATCATGCCCATGACCGTGCCCAATAGCCCAAGCAGCGGTGCGAGCGTGCCGATTACCTCCAGCGGCCGAAAATAACTGCGCATGGCCGCCAGGTGTTGTGCGCCGACGCGGGCCGCTTCTTCACGTGCGCGGTCTTCGCGCGGTTCCTTTACCTGCCGGCTCATGGCCGCGTACAGGGCTGCGGCTATGGGATTACGCTGGTCTTCCAGTTGGCTTGTTGCCGCATGGGTGTGGCCCCGGTGCCAGGCGGTGAGCGCGGGTTCTATGAATTTACGATCCGAAATGCGTACGCTGGCGAATTGCCAGAATTTGAGCAGCACAATAGCCAGACCCAGCACCGACATGGCGGCCAGCACGATGACCACCGGGCCGCCGAGGGCAATGAGTTGCATGAATGAAGAGAGGTTAAAAAACTGATCCATAGCGTTTTCCTGAACGTTTTCCAGATTCGGGCAAGAGACATATTCCAGTTGGGTATGGTGCCCGAAATTTACAATAAATGCGAATCATTAGCATCCGCGCTGATAAGCTTTGCCAGCCGGCGCCTGTAGGGCGCAAGGGGATAGCCCTGCTCGGCGGTGCGGCCGAGCAGGGCGGTTTAGTATCAAAAACGAACATTAATCCCCGTAGTAATTCGCCGCCCCGGTTGGGCAATACGCAAGAACGAGGTGTGGCGAATGATTTCCTGATCCAGCAGATTCTCACCGCGCAGGTAAAGCATGGCGCTCTTGCTACCTATGGGCAGGCGGTAGCCCAGGAATGCGCCCAGGTCGGTGAAGCCGCCGGTGGCGTCCTCCAACGCTGCGGTGCGGTTTTGCGACGCAGATCTCAGCACCTCGGTACTGGCCAACCATGCACCCGTGTCATATTCCAGCGAGGCACCGTAGCGTCCCGGCGTAATGCGTGGCAGGTTGGCGTCCTCGCTGTCGAGTTCGCCGCGCACGTAGTCGCCCTGAATGGCGGCGGTTAACCGCTGGGGGCCGGTTAGCAGATCATAGGCAAGTTCGGCCTCGGCGCCGTAAAAGCGAGCATCGAAAGCGCCATAGTCCAATAGCTGCAATTCGCCGTCTACTTCGAATTCGCCTTCTTCATTCACGCGATCAGCAATACCGTCGGCGTTAAACGACCCGCTGCCATCCACGTTTAAGCCGTCGTCCACGCCGCGCAGCACGATGAAATCCTGGTAATCGGTATAAAAGAGGTTTACCGAACCCGTGAGGCGGCCCTGGTTTTTACGCAGTCCGAGATCCACGTTGTAGGCGGTTTCCTCGTCCAGGTTCAGGTCGCCGCGCTCAAACGTTTGCGTGGCTTCATGCGGACCAAAAGTATAGAACTCTTCCGTGGCCGGTGCGCGTTGCGAACGACTGACGTTCAAGGTGGCGGCATAGCCGTTGCTTAGGTCCTTGAGCACGCCGAGTGAGAAACTCAGCGGGGTATTGTCGCGATCGGGATTGCCGCCGCTGGCGTCATGCTTCTGATACTCCACGCGGCCGCCGCCCTGCAGAGTCCAGGTGTCGCCCAGGTCGTGCTCTTCCACGACAAACAGCGCGATGGACTGGGTGTCGGTGGCCGGCACAAAGCTCTCTTCCTCGCCAAAGGAATTGAACTTGCGATCAATCGCCTGTACGCCGAGTGCGCCGCGCCAACCGGCCAGCGGCAGGTGGTCGGCCTGCACGCGTATTTCGGTTTGCTCGTTGTCGAAAAACGCTTCCGGGTTGCCGGCCTCGCCTTCGGTATGTAGATAATCCGTGTAGGCAGCGTTAAGACGGATGCGCTCGAAGCCACGGAAGGGGCTTTGCACTTCGCCTGCGAGCTCGACACGGTCCTGGTTAATGTCGATTTCGGCTTCTTCGCCCGGAATGCCATAAGTGCTGCCGTAACTGCTGATGGCGGCGCCGAAGTAACCCCAGTCACCGCTCCAGGAACCACCTGCGCCGTAGGTATCAGTATCGCGTGCGCTGTTTTCCAACAGGCGATTATTGTCGGCTTCATAATCGTCGCTGGTGATTTTCGAGCCGTGCACGTTGTAGGCGAAATCGCCCAGGCCACCGGTTAGGCTGATCCGGCCCAGGGTTTCATCCAAGGTGCTATCGCCAATGGCCAGGTCGGCTTCGCCGGTGAGTCCCGTGGGGGCCGAGCGAGGGATGCGGTCGCTGACCAGATTCACCACACCGCCGATGGCACCCGAGCCGTAAAGCAGGGTGGCGGGGCCTTTCAATACCTCGACTTGTCGCGCCGAGAGTGTATCCAGGCTTACTGCGTGGTCGACGCTTAAGGTAGACACATCGCCGGGGCCGAGGCCGTTTTCCTGCACGCGAACGCGCGCTCCGGCCAAGCCGCGCACCACCGGGCGGCCCACGCCAATGCCAAAGTCTGCGGAGCTTACGCCGGGCTCTTTGTCGAGCGTGCGGCCCAGGCTGGTATCGCGTTGTTGCAGCAACTCTTCGCCGCCGATTACGGAGGCAGGTTGTATTGCTTGCGCCTCTCCCGCGTTATCCAGCGGCAGGGCTTCTATGGAGATGGTGTCGAGTTCTGTCTGTCCGCTGGATTGGTTTTGCGCACTAGTTACCGTAAACGGCGCAAACGCCAGCGCCGCGCAGGCGCTGAATGTTATGTTTCGCATGATATTTTCTCACTTGATCAAGGCGCCGGAGTAGCTGCGGAATAAATCCACAGCGCTTTCATTTTAGGATTTGATCAAATGGAAACGGGCGGGGCGCGGCTCCAGTAGCCGTGAGAAACAACAAGCGTGGGAGTGCTTGCGTGCGGTAATCGCGGAGCATGATGAATAGCCCCGTGAAATGTCGGCGTAAGGTCAGCTGGCGGAATGAAATCCAGCCCGTGGCCGTGCACGCCCAACGCACATGTGTGGTCAGCATGGCCTAAAGCCGGGTGCTCAAAGCTATGGGCAACGCCCAAAGCCTGGGTCAGCAACAGGGCTGCTAACAGTAACCACCGACTCTGTAGGTGCTTGCGCATGGGTCTGGCATTAGACCTGCAGCCTTGGTGTAGTGTCAATGAATGATTGCTAACCGCACAGCCAGCGCCGGGCAATATTTGTGGCTCTTGTTACATGGTATTCGCTAATTAAGTGGTCAAAGCATACAGACCGAGAGGCGATTCAGCCACGGAAGTTTGCCTGATTTTAAGTTTGAAGTACTCGGTATCGAGCAAACCTCTGGCGCGCTTTCTAATCATCCCGATGGTGACGTTACCGGCCTCGACGCGGGCGGTTGTAATCCGATGATTAGCGTAATTGCAGATGCCGATGCGGTGCGTGCGCAGCATCCTGGCAAAGCGATTCATGGAGGACAGCCAGGTTTGCTCAGCTAGAGCGCACCAATCATCCAGGCGCCGAGCCATCGCGTTGAAACTGGCTGGGTTATCCCATAGGGTTTGCAATTGTTCCTTGAGGCTGTAAACCGCGTTGAGATTGTGATTGGCTGCCAGCAAAGCCTCCAGGCGTTGGCTTTGTTCGCCTTTTAGCCGGTGTGCATTTTTAAGCAGCAGATAACGGCTGCCGGTAATCAAGGCCTTACCGTCTGCTTTGGCCTTTTTGAATTCAGCCCGGCGCACTTGGTCGATGACCCCGGATCGGGGTTCGGGGCAGGCTCTTGGAATAGTTTTGTATCACATGGAAGTGGTCAAAGACGATATCGGCGTGCGGCAGGCTCTGGGACACTGCCCGCGCAAACGGCTGCCACATGTCCATAGCCACCGCCGCAATGCCTTGGGCCACGTCCTCATCGAGCGCATCAAAGAATTCAACCAGCCCGGCTTTGCTCCGGCCTTCGATGACCCATAACAGAGCACCCGAGTCCAGGTCATACACGATCGTGAGGTAATCATGGCCTTTGGCGCGGGCGACTTCATCGACCCCCAGATACCGCAAGCCGGTCAGTGCGCCTGGGTCCAGCGCGGGCAGTTCGCGCAACAGGTTGCGTTGGTCCATGGCTTTGACGGTACGCCAGGCCAAGCCCGTGTAGTGCGTGACCGCAGCGACGCTCATATGCCGGCACAACTGACTGACAAATTGGGCAAACCGGTTCGTAAACCCCATCCCCGGCTCGACAAAGTCCAGGCGCTCCATGCGCCGGTCTACCGCTCCGATCTTGAGTTGGCAATATTCAATCGACAACGTCACCGCCCGGCCGAACAATGGCAAATCCTGAACATACCGGCGCAACCGCCGGTTAACTGTGCCACGTGAACCGGTCCGGTGATCACGTGGCTTATACCGGCCGTCTCGGTCACAGTGAAATACCAAACGCTCACCGTCGGCGTCCCACATCTACCGACTTGACGCATTGGCCCCGAAGACCAAGAATCTTGCTTGGGATGACTGCTGCCATATACAAATCCTTTCTTTATCGTTGTAAGAATCTATATTGAAACGGGTTTGGCGGCAGTAGTCATCCCTTTTTGGCGAATGTCATGGCACAAGAGCCAAAAAAGGCCCGCCGAAGCGGGCCTTCTTGTTTGCGTAAAAAAAGATCTTATTCATCTCCTCCCACGGTCAGATTGTCACGGTTCTTCTCCAAAGTCGCATCACCGATGCCATCAACTGCTGTTATGCCATCCGCGCTCTTAAAGGGCCCATGCTCTTTACGATGTGCGATGATCGCGCCAGCCTTGGCGTTGCCTACACCACTTAGTTCGCTCAGTTCTGCTTCGGTTGCGGTATTTATGTTAACTGCGGCGAATAGCAGGCTTGAAAAACCGATCAACAAGGTACTGATCAATATTCTAATCATATTCATTATAGTTCTCCGTTCTTATAATTCACGGCCGGTGGGGGCCGCTACCCAACAGGGCGTTGGTAGATCAGGTTGTGCCCAAAATAGCGAAGCGTCAAGTATTCCAATTACCAGTAAATTTCAGTGGAAGAGATTCGCACTCAGAATAATCGGTTGAGCCAGAGTTTTTCCCATCTACCCGTCTGAAGCTGTCATGATTTTGCCATGTTTCACGACAAGGCTGTGAATAGGTAAAAATATACTAGTGTAGTGCGTCATTCTGTTTGAAGCTTATACAACCGCATGATTAAATTGAGAAATTAGTCATTGCGAGGAAGCACCGCTTAGCGGGGCTGACGCGGCAATCCAGTGGCGAGCCGTATAACTCGCAACGACTCCGGCACTAGATTGCCGCGCTTCGCTCGCAATGACGGGTTTTCGGACTCATCAACGCTTAAGTACCGTTAAATCCAACGCACTA
>JBDNIO010000052.1:0-5420 GCA_041688215.1 Salinisphaeraceae bacterium
CTCCCTCTCCGCCATATTTAACAAGCCGGTTCAAAGAGCCGGCTTGTTAAATATCGTATAGTGACTGGATTGGAACCCGAGGAGAGGGTTCGCGTAAATTCGCAGGACAGCGAATTTAAACTGCCGCAGGCAGGCCCGTAAGGGCGAGGTACATGGATGTACCGAGTTATACCTCCCTCTCCGCCATTTTCTTATAATCTGGTCCGTTTTTGAGTGAAGCTATTGCGGCCATATTTTTCAGGAAACCCGTTTATGGTGGTCCGCGTCGGTTCCCCCGCGACGATAAGCTGTGAACTCCGTCAGGCCCGGAAGGGAGCAGCGGTAACGGCTAACTCGGGCGCGAGGGTGTGGCTGGCGTGGGCCGCCACCTTGTTACGTGAGGCGAAAGGCGTGAGGCATGAGGCGGATTTGCGTGCAGTGATAGGCGTGAGGCGTGAGGCGGAATTCGAACGAAGCTTACGGGTTCGCCATAATCGTCAGGTGCATAGCTCTCATTTTGAATCCGCCTCAAAACGTCCTAACATCCCCCCCGCCTCACGCAACAGATGACCTACCAGGCCCTGGCGCGTAAATGGCGGCCGCGCGATTTCTCCGAACTCGTGGGCCAGGTGCATGTCGTGCGGGCACTGACGCATGCCTTGTCGCAGCAGCGCCTGCATCATGCGCTGCTGTTTTCAGGCACACGCGGCGTGGGCAAAACCACGTTGGGCCGGATTATTGCCAAGTGCCTGAATTGCGAAAATGGCATATCCGCCACACCCTGTACCGAAAACCTGTGCTCGGCCTGCGCGGAAATAGACCAGGGGCGTTTTGTCGATCTGATTGAAGTCGATGCGGCCTCGCGTACCGGCGTGGATGACACGCGCGAGCTCATGGAGAACGTGCAATACGCGCCGTCGCGCGGCCGCTACAAGGTGTATTTGATCGACGAAGTGCACATGCTCTCCAAGCATGCGTTTAACGCCTTGCTGAAAACGCTGGAAGAGCCGCCCCCACATATTCAGTTTCTGCTGGCGACCACCGACCCGCAAAAACTGCCGATTACCGTACTTTCGCGGTGTTTGCAGTTCCCGTTAAAACGGCTGCCCCCCAAGGATATAGCGGCGCAACTGGATAAAATTCTGACCGCTGAAGGCGTGGCCAGCGAGCCCGCAGCGCTGGTGGAAATCGCGCGCGCCGCCGACGGTAGCATGCGCGATGCCTTAAGCCTTCTGGACCAGGCCATTGCTTTTGGCAACGGCAGCCTGAGCAGCGAAACCGTGCTCGATATGCTCGGCAGCGTCACCCGTACTTCGCTGTATGCCATTCTTGCGGCCATTGCGGTGCGCGATGGCAGTGCGCTGATGCAGGCGCTGCATAAGCTGGACGAACAGGCCCCTGACTACGCGCAGGTGCTGGAGGGCATCGCCAGTGCCTTGCATACGCTCGCCTTGCTGCAAATGGTGCCGGACGCGCCGCTGGATGAAGCCGAGAACTGGAATGATCTGGCGCACAGCATGGCGCCTGAGGATGTCCAGCTTTATTACGATATTGCACTGGCCAGCCGGCGTGATCTTGACTGGGCGCCCGACCCCAAAAGCGGAGTAGAGATGGCTTGCCTGCGTATGCTGGCTTTTACGCCGGTAGCGGATGCTAAAGAGCCCCCGCCGGCTAAAGCCCAGGCAAGGCCAAGCGCGCCCAAGCCCGAGCCAAAGCCCAAGCCTGAAGTACAACCTGCGCAGCCGCCAGAGGCGCAAGTGCAGACGTCAGTTGAGTCCGCATCTGATTGGGACGCTCTGGTCGCGCGTTTGCCCCTGCGCGCAATGGCAGCGGAACTGGCGCGTAATTGCGTTTGCAATAGTCTGGATGCGGAACAGATCGAACTGGAATTGCCGGAAAGTCTCAAACACCTGCTAACCGATAACGCCAGGCGCCAGGTGCAAGAAGCCTTGCAGCAACAGATATCACCGGGCCTGAAGCTCAGGATTACCCTGGGCACAGGCGAGGGCGCCTCACCGGCCAGATTGGCGCAGGACCGGGCGCAGGAAAAGCAGGCACAGGCGCGCCGTGCGATTGCAGAAGACGAGATGGTGCAGACCCTGCAGAGTAAACTGGGCGCCAAGGTGCGCGACGATTCGATCCAGCCGGAAGGCGACGACAATACCTGAACGATCCGCCCCTGACTTAACGAATTTCTCGAGGATATTTATGAAAGGTGCAATTGGTAAATTGATGCAGCAGGCCCAGGAAATGCAGGGCAAGATGCAGCAGGCGCAAGATGAACTTGCGCAAATGGAAGTCACCGGCGAAGCCGGCGCCGGCCTGGTAAAAGTAGTTATGACGGGCAAACACGAAGTGCGCGCCGTGAATATCGATGCCAGCGTATATGAAGAAGATCGCGAGATTCTGGAAGACCTTATCGCCGCCGCGTGTAACGACGCCGTGCAGCGTGTGAACCGGGAAACCCAGGAAAAAATGTCTACTCTGTCCGGCGGCATGAACTTGCCGGCCGGCATGAACTTTCCAGGCATGTAGAACCGGATAATCCTGCCAGGTATGCAATTTGCGCCGTCCCTGAATCGTCTTATCGACGCCCTGCGCTGTTTGCCGGGCGTGGGTGCGAAAACCGCGCAACGCATGGCTTTTCACATGTTGCAGCGGGATCGGGATGGCGGCCGGCATCTGGCCGATGCGTTGACTAATGCACTGGAAAAAATTGGCCACTGCGCGCGTTGCCGCATGTTTAGCGAAGATGAGATGTGCGAAATTTGTCGCTCGCAGCGGCGCGTTGCCGATCTGGTGTGCGTGGTCGAGTCTCCCGCCGATGTGATGGCGATAGAACAGCACACCGATTTTAACGGCCAGTATTTTGTCCTGATGGGCCATTTGTCGCCCATCGACGGTATCGGCCCGCAGGAGCTGGGCCTGGACAAACTCGCAGCCCGCCTGAAATCTGCTGAGATCAGGGAAATAATCCTGGCGACAGGCTCCACAGTTGAGGGCGAGGCCACCGCGCAATACATCGGCGAGCTCGCCAGTGAACGCGGCGCAGCGGTCAGCCGCATCGCCCACGGCGTGCCGATGGGCGGAGAACTCGAATACGTGGATGCCGGGACTTTGACCCAGGCATTTACCGGCCGCCGGCCACTATAAAGCGGCTCTAATAACGCCTCAGGCAACAAAATAGTCATTCCGGGATCGCGTAGCGAGACCCGGAATCCACGCTATGCCAAAGCATGGATTCCCGCTTTCGCGGGAATGACAACGATGAATTGAGGGATTATTTACGTAACACCACACAACTAGCCTGAACTAGCCAAACGCGCCGCCAGCTCACAAAAACTTCGATAACGACGCTCGGATACCTGGCCTTCGGCCACGGCGGACCTTAGCGCACACTGCGGCTCATTCAGATGCCGGCAATTATTGAATTTGCAGCGCCCGGTGTAATCCGCAAATTCGACGAAGCCCAGCGCCAACTCTGCCGCGGACATGGGCCATAGTCGAATATCGCGCACGCCGGGCGCGTCGATAATCCAGCCAGGCTCAAATAAACCGGACTCGGATAAGCCAGAACCAGGTAAACCAGAACCAGGTAAACGATAAAGCCGTGATGCCGTGGTGGTATGCCGGCCGCTGTCGTTGGCTGCGGATAGGGCGGCAGTGCGAGCGTCGATATTGGGAATCAGGGCATTGATCAGCGAGGATTTGCCGGCGCCCGACAATCCGGCCATCACAGCTTGGCGCTGGCCTAGGTATTCCTTGAGATTTTCCAGCCCAGTACCTGTATGCGCGCTGCAGGCCCAAACCTGATACCCGAGCTGCTCGAATTCTTGGGCGACTTGACGCCAGTTAGTCCAGTCCTGCGCATCACACTTGTTCAATACAAGACAGGCTTCCAGCCCGCACAAGGCTGCGATGGCCAGGTAACGGTCTATTTGGGCTGCCGAGGTGCGCGGCGCCGGCGCGGCTACAACCAGCATCGTGCTTATATTTGCGGCTACGGCGCGTTTTTGTGTGGCCTTGTCCTGGCGCCAGAGGCAGCTTTTGCGTGGGGCAATGGTCTCAATGATGGCCTCGTCGGCCTGCGCTATGAATTGAACGCGGTCACCACATAACGGGCGCAATTTTCGATTACGCAGCAGGCCACGGTGGAGCACCCGGTCTTCAGTTTCCAGCAACTGCCGTCGCCCGAAGGTTGCGACAACGGTTGCGGGTCGCAGCGTTGTGTCAGTCAACTAATTTGTCAATTTTCGCGGCGCTGATGAAGTCATTTTCAGACAGCCCATCGATGGCATGGGTAGTGAAGAAAATGTGGCAGTTTTTGTAACCAAAGGTTATATCCGGGTGGTGGTTTTCGCTATGCGCAATCCAGGCTACGGCGTTTACGAATGCGGTAGTGCGGTAGTAATTCTTGAATTCGAAATCACCGGTAATGGTATTGGCATCCTCCGCGAGTTGCCATTTATCGGATAACTGTTGCAAGTGGCTTTTGGCCATTTCGGCGTCCATGGGCTCGGTGCCACCTTCGCAGGGCGCGCAGTGTTTGTTTGCGAGATCATTCATATTCAACTCTTGTTCGTAAAGTCATATTGGACTGCTGAAAAACACAGTTTTTCGACAGTCCCCACTTGGCACAGGGATGTGCCAACATTTTCATGCGCTGTAAGTGCTTGAAAATGCAGCAACCAGAAAACAGCGTTTTCTGGTTGCGTCGATGAAAAAGTCCAAGGATGGACTTTTTCAGCAACCCCATAGGGCAAGACTAACATTTACGTCAAAAGCAGGCGCCCGTATTGGACGCCACTAGACCGCACGCGCACAATGGCCACCAATGCAAGTCTTGGGAATAGGGTATGACGGTAGATAACGAGAATCTGATCTGGATTGATCTGGAAATGACCGGATTGGTGCCTGAAAGAGATCGTATTATCGAGATTGCAACCATAATAACCGACAAGAACCTGAATACCCTGGCCGAGGGCCCGGTTCTGGCAATACATCAGAACGAGGCCGCACTTGCCGCGATGGATGGGTGGAATACCCGTCAACACAATAGGTCCGGCCTGGTCAATCGGATCAGGGAAAGCACGGTCGACGAAGTCCAGGCGCAGCGTCAAACGTTGGAATTTCTGAAGCAGTATGTGCCTGCACAAACTTCACCGATGTGCGGCAACAGTATTTGCCAGGATCGGCGATTTTTAGCGCTGTACATGCCGGAACTCGAGGCGTTTTTTCATTATCGTCATGTCGATGTGAGTACATTCAAGGAATTGGCCAAACGCTGGGCGCCGCATGTGGCAACGGGGTTTAGCAAGCAAGGCTCGCACTTGGCGCTGGATGATATCCGTGATTCAATTCGGGAACTGCAATATTACCGCGAGCGATTTATCCGGATTTAACTAGGGTGCTCTTCCAAACTAATATTGCCGTATGCAGAG
>JBDNIO010000275.1:0-5264 GCA_041688215.1 Salinisphaeraceae bacterium
CAAAGAATAGTGATTTTCTATAAGTTATTGATCTGTAACGTCATTCCCGCGAAAGCGGGAATCCAGTGAAAGTGCCGCGGAATATGGATTCCCGCGTTCGCGGGAATGACGATCCATATAGTTCGATGACATAGCCAAAATAAAAAACCAATTAATAGCCGCCGCTACGCTGACCGTTAGTCTCACTTTTTCCGGCAGCATCTTTGCACAGGATGAGAAGGAACCCGAAAAGCGCCAACCGCTTGCCGCGGAGATGGCGGTATTGGCTACGGAATCCATTCTTAACGACATCGAAGACACCGGCAAACGCCTGGTCACCGTCGGCGAACGCGGGCACATCCTGCTGTCTGACGACGGCAAAGAATGGCAACAGGTCGCCTCGCCGGTGCGCGCCATGCTCAACCGGGTCGATTTTGTCGACGCGCAAAACGGCTGGGCCGTAGGCCACGATGGTAGTGTGCTGCGCACCACTGATGGTGGGGAATCCTGGCAGTTGAAAAACTTCGATTCCGATTGGGGCAAACCCTTTTACGACACCTATTTCACCACGCCAGACAAAGGCATGGTTATCGGCGCCAACGGCCGCGCGCTAGCCACCGAGGACGGCGGAGAAAGCTGGAGCGAAGTGACCAACCCGGTTTTCGATACCGGCTTCAACATGTATGCGCTGGGTATTCTTAACGAAGACACCACCATCGTCGCCGGCGAACGCGGCATGCTCGGGCGCACGCTCGACGGCGGCGAAACCTGGGAAATGCTAGTGCCGCCCTACATCGGCTCCTATTTCGGTGTGTTGCCCACCGGCGGCTACAGCGTCGTGTTATATGGCTTGCAAGGCCGCGTGTTTTACGCCGAAGATGTGCGTGAACTGCCTGCGCTGGAAGACCCGTCCACCTACGACCCGTTCAAGTTCGAAAACATCACCGATCCGGAAAAACTTGCGGAAATGGGCTGGCGGCTTATAGATAACCGAGTGCAACAAAGCCTGTTTGGCGGCAGTCTCTATGACAACGGCGAAGTCGTGCTGGTGGGCGTTGACGGCAGCGTCGTTTACGGCAGCGTCCATGGCGGCTCGGTACAGGCTTTCAAGGGCCCGACCGATGAGCCCATTTCCGATATTGTGGTGCAGGACGATGGCCTAATCATGGTCGGGCGGACCGGTATTTATCACAGCAAACGCCTCAAATAATCATGGCAGCCGCCAGCAATTTTGATACCCTGAAACAGCGCCTGCCGCTAAACGAAGATGCGATGACACTACTGCATTCGCTACCCAAAAAAGAGCGAGAAAAGCTCTGCGCCAACGTATTGTCGGCGGAAAAAGAACAGGGCGAACGCGTGGACCAAGCCATTGAAGGTGCGGTGCGTTTCGTACCGGCGCCCTTGCGTCGGCGCGTACGCAAACTCCTGTTTGATTAGAGGGAAAACCTGATATGGCCAGCCTGGAAGCCCGCGCAGAAACCATCAAACTGGCACGGTTGCTGGGCCAGCCGCAAGAGAATTTCGACTACCTGTTGGAACAGCCCGCCGAACTAACCCGCGCTTTTCGCGAAGGCCTTTCCGACGCCCTGTTTGACCAGCACCGCCAGGGCTTTGAGCGGCTCGCGAAACTCAGCGGACTCCTGCCCACCGGCATAACGGCCACGTTAGCCTCGACCCTGCTCGGCGCCACGATGAGCGGGCGCGTGGCCGGTGAATTACCACCCGAACGCGCAGTAAAACTCGCCAAAAAACTGGATGTAACTTTCCTGACCCGCGTGTGCGTAGAACTCGATCCGCGCCGCGCCGAACCACTAATCAAACAAATGCCGGCGGACATCGTCATCAACGTCGGCCACGGCCTGGTCGAGCGCGAGGATTACATCACCATGGCGCGCTTCGTCGGCGCCCTGCCCCAGGACGTGCTCGAAAAAACCATTAACGCCATCGAAAGCGACGAGGTGCTTCTGCGCGTAGGTTTTTTCGTGGAAAATAAATCGCAGTTGGACGCGGTAATTCGCATCCTCGACGAATCGCGCCTGCGCGGTGTCATTCAGGCCGCGACCGACCACGATTTATGGCCTGAAGCCCTGTCCCTGGTTACGGAAATAGACGACGACCTCAAAGGCCAGTTGGGCGATATCGTCGCCGGCCAGGACGAAGCAGTGCTGGACGGCCTCGCCGATGTCGCACAGGAACAACAGCTCTGGGCCGCGGTGTTAATCGCTGTGGCGAGCATGAATGCCGAAAACCAGCGCAAGGTCGTCAACCTGCCATCGGTCACACGGCGCGAAGTCCTGGAAAGCGTAATCGCCACCGCGCATAGTCAGCAGATGTGGCCGCAATTATTGCCGCTAATCGGCTTAATGGGCAATAAACACCAGCAGACCGTGGCGGAAATAGCGCTCGAGCAAGACCCCGCCATGCTCGATTCCCTGCTGGACGCCTTTACCGGCATGCCCGAAAAAACCCAAACGCGGCTGGGTAAAAAAGCCGCCGAACACATCCCGCAGAAAACCTATGAGCAACTCTGGGGAATCGCAGTAGCAGCTGGCCGCCAAGCGCAGCTCAAGGCGCTGGATGATGCCTACGGGCAATAATCCCCGCCCATAAAGCCTTGCTTCAGGCTGCCGTTAACACACGGCGCAAATAATTTTGTTTTGTTCGGCCTGGTTCATACCCTGCTCACGCTTACAAACCTGAACGATCCTCGCACCTTTACCCGCGTGATCCTCGACTTCGCAGCGGTACTCCAAGGCGTCAGTTCAGGAAAGAACTCTTTCACTCTGACATCGAATACTGTTACAGCCTATAAATGATAAATTGTTTATTCGACAAGAGTACGAATGTTTAACATCAACAAACCTTCCCGCAACGCCTACGCCGTGGTCACCGGCGCCGGCAGCGGTATTGGCCGGGCTTTTGCGCTGGAAATTTCAAAGCGCGGCGGGCAAGTGCTGTGCGCTGACATCAATCTGGCCAGCGCCCGGGAAACCGTTGCACTAATTACGCAAAAAGGCGGCAAGGCGTGGGCGGTGGAATGTGATGTCGGCGATTTAGCCACCGTTGAGGCGCTGGCCGGAACCGCTGAAACCGAGTTCGGTCAGCCTGCAGACCTAATCATCAACAACGCCGGCATCGGTACTGGCGGTAAGCGTGTCGGCGAAACTTCCATGGAAGATTGGCGCGCCACCATGGATATAAACCTCTGAGGCGTAATTCACGGCTGCTATGTATTCGCACCCAGGCTGCGGACACTGGGCCGCGGCGGCATCATCAATGTCGCCTCCACCGCCAGTTTCGCTGCGGCACCGTTCATGGGGCCGTATAACGTCAGCAAGGCCGGCGCGCTGGCACTGACCGAAACGCTATCCGCCGAATTCGCCGGCACAAAGGTGCGCGTCTGCGCGCTCTGCCCGACCTTCGTCAAGACCAATATCGTGCGCGACGGACACATCGGCGAACAACAATCGCAAATGGCCGCCCGCCTCATGCAGTGGACCGGTGTATCTGCCGATAGTGTGGCCCGCACCACGCTCAACGCGCTGGACCGCGGCCAACTTTATGTACTCCCGCAACTCGATGCCCGCACCGTGTGGCGCATGAAACGTTATGCACCAGTCAGCCATCTGCACGGCACGCGGCTGGTATCCCGACTCATGGCCGGCAGTAACTAAACATTTTCTTAACTCATTTTTTACCACAAAGAACACAAAGGACACGAAGAAAAGCAGGCAACAATAATTCTTCTTTGTGCGCTTCGTGTTCTTTGTGGTCTGGAGGCCTTTATGCAACTCTATCTTGAAATAATGCTGGCTAAAATCAAGGCCAGCCAATGGGCACTGGCGGATTTCGACTGGGACGCGCCGGGGCGCGAGACGGTTACCGAAAGCCCCGAACTTTACGCCAAGCTCAAGCCCTTCATGGCCGACCTGATGTGGATAGAACACGTCGGTGCGCGCGGCTTCGCGGCTATGGCTAAAAAAGCGCCAACCGAAACACTGGCAGAAATCTATCGCTATTTTCATGCCGAGGAGCAGCGCCACGCCAACGCCGAGATGGCGTTGATGAAACGCTGGGCCATGCTTGATGGCGACGAGCTCCCCGAGCCGAATATCAACATTCGCCTTGTGGTCGACTGGCTCGATACCTACGCCGATGACCAGCCACTGTAAGTGCTGGGCTCTGTCATCCCCATGCTGGAAATCACCCTCGACGGCGCGTTATGTAAATTCCTGCTCGACACCGTGGATTACCCGCTCTGCCACGAGGTATTCAAAAGCATTAACGCGGATGAGTCACGGCATCTGGGCGTGGACTTCCACGTGCTGGAAATGCTCGGCCACGGGCCGTTCTACCAGTCCGCGATCAAGGCGGTCGGTACGCTCGCAAGTCCCAAATTGCTGCTCGGCATTGCCGCCTATCTGCCGCTGTTGAATCGTATGCGCGACAACATCGTGGCGCTCGGCCTGAAAGAAGAAAAACTTTACACCGCCCTGAACAAATACCGACGCGTAGGCGGCACGCCACAGGGCCGTCGCAACGCCTGGTTTCAGATCATCGCCCAGCAAGGTAGCTGGGTGGTCAACCGCAAGGATTATCTGTACCACGTACCCATCGATGCGCTGGTTAAACTCTCGGATTACTACCCGCGCGCCCTGCTCAAACCCCTGCCCACCTGGTTCAAACAACTCTCTTGGAGGCCCACGGCATGAGCACTGTCAAGGATGCACTAATCATCGGCGTCGGCTTCGCCGGGCTCGGTAGCGCCATACGCCTGCAGCAGGAAGGCGTGAAAAATATCGCTATTCTGGAGCGCGACGCCGCGGTCGGTGGTACTTGGCGGGACAATCAATACCCTGGCGCAGCCTGCGATATTCCCTCCAATCTCTATTCCTATTCGTTTGTCCCGAATCCGGATTGGCGGAGCAGCTATTCCGGCAGCCGCGACATTCTGGCCTACATCCATACCATGGTGCGGGACTTCAATCTGGCGCCGCTGATTGAGTTCAACACCAACGTTACCGCGATTGCCTTCGACGAGGAGCGCGGCATCTGGAATGTTGAAACCGAGGCAGGAGAACAGCATCAGGCACGCGCGGTAATCATGGCGCAAGGCCCGTTATCCAACGCCAGCCTGCCCAGAATGGCGCTAACTTAAGCCCCTTTAGAGCAAGTTCTACCCCGGTGTGGGGTCTCCCGCATGAGCGGTCTAGGCTGGGTCATAAGTTGAAACGGTTTAGGTCGTTGTTTAACACATCGAGGCTTGCTTCGGCCGGGCCGAA
>JBDNIO010000053.1:0-14510 GCA_041688215.1 Salinisphaeraceae bacterium
AATATATTTGTTGCACGCTCAACGGATAATTCACCGCCGCTAATTTCTTCGGCTTGTTGGTTTAGGTCATCACGGCGAGCCTGCTTTTTTTCTTTGGCTTTTACAGAGCGTATTTCTTTGGCTTTTTCGAGCAAGCGTTTTTCTTCTTTTTCTAACGCGGCTATAAAGTCGTCTTGTTTTTCTTGTCCCGTTTTTAAACTGTTTTTTTTCGGGACAAGCACTCCTGCGCGCGTGGGCGTGAGGGCGCCTTTTTTTATTGTGCAGTGCAATGCGCGCATTCAGTCGCGCAGCAACCATGTAAGCGCCTACTCGCCTAACTGCTTACATAACGCTTACACGGCGATATTACTTTAACTATTGCTCGGGGCTAAAAAGCAAAAAGTCGTTATAAATCATGGTGCCCGGGGCCGGACTTGAACCGGCACAGCCATAAGGCCGAGGGATTTTAAGTCCCTTGCGTCTACCAATTCCGCCACCCGGGCATTCAATGGGCCGATAAAATAATACTAATTTGGGATTTTCGCAAAAATTACGAGCGAGTTCGTGAATCGAAGTACCCCTATATTCCCTGCTCCACTGGTTATTTTCGCCTAAGGCATTTGTTGTAATCTACCGGGTTATCAGCCCTTGCAGTGCGCCCAAATATAACTGGGCGGGCATCAGCCACCGGAACTAACTAACTTCCGGGGAAATCCCGAAAACGTGCTTAATCCGCAAATCATCCAAAAACTCTGAGGCCGGCTCCACACTCGTCACAAGCAAATAATCCCTGGCTCGCGTACAGGCAACGTACAACAAATGCCGCTCGGTGTCGTAGACCTCTCGCAAATCGGCCTCGTCTGCGATCATTTCAATGCGTGCTTGCAATGGCAGTATTTCATCGTCGCAGGCCATAACGACGACCGCGCGGAACTCCATGCCTTTTGCTAGATGCATAGTGCAAATTGATACCGCGTCTAGTGGCCCGCCTCGATTCTGGTCGAGCACTTTGAATTTCAGGCCAGCTTGCTGGACAGCGCTCCGCGCACGCTCCAACTGAGCCTCCGAGCGCACAAAAACGCCTATTTCCTCCGCTATTACGTCCTCATCTGCAAGTTGTTCAAGATACCTTGCGACATAGGCGCCCTCTTCTTCACACCTTTCGAAACCCCTAATTTCGGGTGCCTTGCCGTTAAACACTGAGACCACGCCACGGCGCTTTTCTGTGTTGCCATCCACATCGGCTAACTCCGGTTCCAGTAAACGATCCGCATGACTTCTGATCTGATGCGAAGTCCGATAATTGATTTTCAGCGTTCGCGACCTGCCTCGTAGTTCAACGCCCAAGGATTTCCAGGAAAATGGTGGCTGGAATATTCTTTGGCCCAGATCTCCTGCAAAGAAAAGACTATTGGGTCTGCCAGTTCCTAATGCCGCCAGAAACCGCAGCTGAGACACGCTAATATCTTGCGCCTCATCAACTACGGCAAAATCAAATGGCGGATTGGTGCGTTCACTCAGATGCTCTGCGAGTTTGTTGAACATGCCTGCATGCGTCACCAAGCCCCGAGCTTCTAATTCCGCAAAGGTCTGTTCGAATATCTTCCAGAGATCAGCGCGTTGCTGCTCCGGCAATCGCGTCTTGCGACCTAGACGCGCCACATCCCGATAAGCGTCCCAGGTACGCAACTGCCAGGCATCGACCACTTGCTCCCATTCAGCCCAAAGAAAATGGGCAGTAAACCTTGTGCCGCTGTCCTGAACCGTGGCTGATTCCGCCAGGATGGTTGGGATGACTTTTTCGGAAGCAATCGCGGGACGCTGCCATGCCCTCTCGTATAATCGCTCGCCCACCGTGTTAATTGATAATACTTCGATCTGCTCAGCCAAACGGGGCTGACTTCGCACTAGCCGCCGCAACTTAATATCCAGTGCGTTTGCCAAGGCGGGTGAGAACGTCGTCAACAATATGCGTGCATCAGCGTTGTTGCGCGCTAGAAACGCCGCGCGGTGCAACGCGACTACTGTTTTACCTGTGCCAGCGGAACCTGAAATTCGCGCCGGACCGTTATAGTCCTTCTCAACAAATTCCCGCTGGGCGGGATGCAGGAAAATACTCCACTTCTCCCAGGGGTAATCCAGCGCCTGCTGTAATTCGTCCATATTCGCCATTACCCGGAACCGACGCTGGGCGTCCGGATGGTCGAAGGGGTCGGTGGTAGCTGCAATCGGCTGCAATACTTGCGGCACGCCGCCGGTCGCCAGTTCCAACAAAGTCTCGCCCGCTTCACTGGGTAGATGCTCTACGAGGTCGAGTAATTCGTCCTCATTGGCTGCACGGACATCCTCCAGCCAATCCTGTGGCACGCCGTAGCCAAGTAATTTTTCATCGTCCGTATCGGCGAATAGCGCCGATTTTACAGCTTCCGCCGGCTTAGCCACCACATATTCAGAAACGGTAATCCGCTCTACTCGCTCACGGATTTCTACAAGCTGAGCTGCGCCAGTCTTGGGATGGGTTTCGACCTTGCGTCGTTCTGCCCAGCTATAAGCTTTGTCGTGGTGATCCACATAACACAGCAACAGACTAGCCGAGCTTTTATGCACGATGATACGAATGTCGCGCCCGGCGCGGACGGACCAGAAGTTCTTGTCCTTGGCTCGGTCGAGCTTGTGGAGCTGCATACTCGGATTAGCCGGGTTTAGCTGTAAGTCAAATGCGGTGGTTTTTACGCCTTTTTGCTCATCGCCAGTTAGCTTGGCGAGGCTGGCGGTAAATGTATCAGCTATGCGGAATTGCATCGTGAATACTTTGGCTGCGTTAGGAAAACTGCTGCAAAGGTCAAACCTCGACTTCCACCACTGTCTCGATTTGATTCTCTACTGCTGAATACAAATCTACATTCTGCTCTGGGGCACGAATTGAAACGACAAGAGAATAACGTGCTTGTTGGTCGAATCTCTCCAGTTTCTTTCTGGTTTTCCACCAACCCGCAGCAGGATAAATAGCTATTGCCCCACGGCTCGCGAGTTCCGCCGCGGGTCCGTACCAGATGTCTGCGTGTAGCGAACCCTTATGTCTGTTTTTCGTGCCAATAAGCCAATTCGGGTCAGTGCTGCGTGCATTGCTTCCCTCTTCTGCGTCGCGGGCAGCTACATTAATCCTCGCGCGAAAAGCAGCTTCACTCTCTGTCGGACGTTTTACGTCAAACCTTAAACAATGTGATTCGTAGCGATAACGCGATTTTATTCCGCGTTGGGAGGGATTAGGTTCAATGAAATACGATAGCGTAACTCGCATTTCAACCGGTGTTTCTTCAAGAGCCTCTAATTCCTCCAACGGCCATGGAAGGCGATGAAGGTTCATATCGCGCAGCACAGGTTCGCTACCGCGCTCTTTCCTGAATGGAAAAAGCTGATCCTCGCAAACCATCGTTAGTGAGTTCTCAACACTCCACATTGCACGGTCCAAGTTGGGAACGCCAAATCCGCAATGGCGAACAAGCCCAACCCAGTCGGACTTATTCGGGGTTCCCTTTTGTGGCAAAAATGCTTGCCGCATTGCATCGGTCCAATCGGCAGAATGGACTAGCAGCGCTCTGATCGATTCCGGCCACAACAGCGGGTACTGCGCCATTAGCTGCGCAGCCATGCGTGCCGCCAATGCGGTCGCTGCACTGGTAGCGTTCGATGTGGTGAATAACCGTTCTTGCGGTAGTGAATTGGTGGTAAGTAAGCTCAAGCTTGGTAAGGCTGTCACTCCGAGTTCGTCTACACCAGCATTACCTCCTTCGAATACCACGTCAGGCTTCAAGGGCCAATGAGACTGCCAAGTAAGCGATGTGGTACTAAACGGGCTCAATCCACCCGCCGGCGCTACGGGCTCATAAGCATCCGTGTCCGGCTCGGTTATGTGGACGAGCTGCGTCGAAGCACCCACTGTCAGTGCGTTCCAGCTCTGTCCGGGATCGTGGATACTGTCTGATGCGTTACTGGCGGGATAATCTTTCCAGCCATCCGCACTGACATTGCCAGCAGATACCAAAAATAATCTCGGGTATTCGCCTTGTCCCTCAGCATCTGCCGCTAAACGATCCAATGCTGCCGACCACGCGGAAGGACGACCCCGATCTCGATCATCTCGCGTAGTCACAGCCATAGCGAATACTCGCGGTCTTTTTGGCGCCGTAATCTCGGGGCGCGCTACGGCCTCTGTAGTTAGATAGCCATGGTGCAAGGCATTACCTGCATTCCCTCCATCATCTTTAAGCAACTTAACAGATTCCAATCGATGTTCGAGTTCGATTGTTTCCTGTGAAGCAAGCGCATCGACAAGATCACCGAAACAGGCCAATCCTGCCATAGCAGTACCATGGCCTTCGGTGTCATTAGTACCCCATTCCGGCTCTACGGAGTGCATATCTTCATCGACCGCTACTGGCGCCAGTAGCGGATGCCCATGATTCAGACCTGTATCCAGCAGGCAAACATGGGGGACTTCGGAACCAGGTTCGGGCACCCTTAAACGATCAATCAGATCGTCAAGCCATTCTCTTTGTTCATCTGGGGGTAACGCATCAAAAAATTCCGCAGTTTCTTTCGCACGTCGAAGCTCAGCAATGCTATTCAAGACGAGTATTGACTGCTTCATCTGGCCAGCTGAACCGAAAATTAATATTACGGTACGTTCCGGAAATCGCAACTCTCCGGTAGCAAGCCGGAATCCTAAGCTAGCAACCAACTCTCGGAATTTTTCGGAATTTTCTTCCCTATCGCCTCGCACGGGGAGCCATACTTCCCACCAGAATGTTTCTTTATCAGATTCCGGCAAGGCTTCTCGTGAATCAGTCCACAATGCATCAAGGGTAGCAGCGCGGACTTGGGACACTGCATTGAGCAGTTTTCTATTCCGCGGACCTGTTTTGGTATCCTTTGTTTCGTCCAGATAATCGCTTATTAATCTCTCAAATATGTGAATTTTACCGTCTGGAACAAATACCGTGGCGCATGTCTGCTCGCCTTGATGGCGAACGTTCCGCAGTTCAATACCATGGGATTCTCGCGCCAATGATTCAAAAACGAGTTCAATATCGGGAAAACTTTCAAACTCTATTTGCAGGCCAAAACCATCTTCCAGGCCTGCCGCTAGTTGTATTTCTCGGGCCTCTTCGAATTGAGGTCGCAGAGCTTCTATTTGTCGCAATAAATTAAGGCCGTGCCTCTGTCTGTTTTGCGATGGTACAGCGGAACCCTTGACAGGCCTTGGTGGAGTGCGAAACCGTTCGCTATCCGCCTTACCCCCGAGAGTGAAGTGTCGCTTCCGTCTGTCCGCCATAAATCCCCCAAACCGAACTTATTTATTTTTATCCTTCAATCGGAAGGCAACATTGTGTCGTTCTTCCAACGTGCGGCCAATAATATTCTCCGCAATTTTTTCCCGCTGTTCCATGAGTGCCTCTTTTAGCACTTCGTTGCCAGCACGGGTAATCTCAGCGTGGCTCAGTCCCTTAGCTTTATCCGCCATACGCTTCCATGATGAACCCTTGCTAACAATATGTCCGAGTCGAACTTTTAGTAATTGCGCAATACTCTTTTCGTCCGGTAAATCGTAATGCAAGACATCATCAAACCTGCGGAAAAGCGCATGGTCAAGGATTTCTGCATGATTGGTTGCTGCGACGATTAGGCTATGCGACTCATCAGTTTCAATCATCTGTAGGAAACTGTTGAGTACTCTCCGAATTTCACCCACGTCGTTGGACAGCCCTCGTTGCGAACCTATGGCATCGAATTCGTCAAAAAAATACACACCCCTCGTTTTGTCAGTTGCTTGAAATATTTGCCGCAATTTTGCAGCCGTTTCTCCCATGAACTTGGTAATTAAGCCATCAAGTCGCACTTGACACAACGGCAGACCAAGTTCTCCTGCCAGTGCAGACGCTGTCATCGTTTTACCGGTTCCCGGTGGCCCCATAAGCAACAACTTACGTCTCGGGTTTAGTCCGTTTGTGAGAATTTTTGCGGCGTGTCGCTGCTCCCGAATTACACGATCAAGTTGGGCAGACAGTCTTTCATCAAGAATCATGTCAACCAATCGTGTTTTGGGATACGTAACAGTCAGCAGATTAGCCAGTTCGCCCCGTGGCTGGCTGATTGGAGTCGCTCGCCTGTCTGCGTGCAAAGACGGTCCTCGTTTTGCTTTCGCAGAATCTATTAGCGCGCGTAATTCCTCTGCCAACTTCCCATGGCCCAACTTTGCCTCGTGCGCGGCAACTTGCATGGCCACAGAAAAGAACTGCGACTCATCGCCTTCAAGGTGCGATTGCAGCAATGCCTTTAATTGATTAGCGCTCGCCATGCTTATTTCCTCCACCCATACGCTAATGATGTCATACCCGAAAGACTTTCATAACCTCATCGCCTAGATGATTTATGACTTTCACCGCAATCCGCCCGGACTTCGGCTTATCGAACGGCCGTGAGGTATCGCTGTGCAGGGTTTCCCAGGCTTCGGCGTTTATTTCGGCTTTTAGCGTGGTGCGTAGGGATTTGTAGGGGTCGGCGGCGCCCAGGAAGTAGGCGTGGCGGACGAAGAAGGATTCCATGTCGTAGTCGGTGTCTATGAACCAGCAGGCGATGCCATCGGGGCCGTCGGAGCGGACTTCGCCGCTGTTGGGGTGGAATACGTCCACGCCGTTTACTTTGACCTGGATGCGGTTGTCTTCGGTGTTCAGTATGTCGATGTCGGGTTCGCCGAAGATAACGAACAGGTTGCCTTTGCCGGTGTTTTTCAGGTCGTCGGCCATGTGCAGGTCGGCGTTCATGCGGGCTTTTAGTATGGGGATGCGGCCGAGTTTTTCGAACTCGGTGGCGTGGGCTTCGTAGTTGAAGGCGCAGGCGATGAGTACGTCGAAGTCGGCGTCGCCAGCTTCGCGGGCGGCTTCTACCAGGTCTGGGCGGGAGACGGTTCCGAATTCGGGGCCGATGAAGATGGCCGCCCTCTTCTCCTTGCCAGATTCTCCATCGCCTTCCATATAACGCCCTTCGGCGCAGACCAGGTAACCGGGCCAGGGATTGATGGAGGTGAAGTGGATGGCGTTTTCTTTGTGGGCTTGTTGCACGCCGGCGGTTTTCAGGTTTTCCAGTATCATTTGCGTGAAATCGCGGGGGCCGCCGTAACCGGTCTTGTCTTCTGCTACGTCGTCTATGAGTTCGTCGTTTTCATCCACGCCTAGCACGCGGTGCGGGGAGATGCTTTCTACCGTGAACGGCCCAGCCACGCGCACGCGTTTATTGTCGGTATAGGGCTTGTCGTAGAGATATTCGGAATCGGCCTTGGCGGCGATGGAAGCGTCGATTTCCTGTTGGCGGGCGATGCGTTGCTGCCAGAAAGCAGTGATTAGTGGTTGAGTGGCCTGTGGCCAGTCAGATAGTGGTTCGCGCGGCACCTCCCACTCTTCGAGGGTTTTTTCCTGACCACTGGCCACCGACAACTGACCACGGAGCGGTGCGATCTCTTGCTCGTAACGCTCCCAAATCACATCGATTTCGGCGTTGTTGGCGATGGACTTGAGGGTGATATGTGGCACGCGCTCGTAGACAAAACCCTGGCGGATGTCGCCGCGGGTGGGCGCGGTGGACGGCGCCTCGCGGGTGATTGCGGCTTCTTTTTGCTGGCCTTCCGGGGAATCGGCGAGCAGGTAATAGGAATAGCGGGCACCCATGATACGGGCGCGGGCCAAAGCGAGTGCGACGCGGGAGGTGTCGATGGTTATCCAGCGGCGGCCCCATTGTTCGGCTACGGTGGCGGTGGTGCCTGAGCCGCAGGTTGGGTCCAACACCAAGTCGCCAGGATCAGTAGCCATCAACAAACAACGCTCTACAGCCGCGGTAGCCGTTTGCACCACATAGACTTTAGGGTCAGCAAATCCACTAATGGATAAATCATCCCAAAGCTCATTTATTGCATAAACGCCGAAATCCGATAATTTTCTTATGTACCTCGGCGTACTTCCTAGGACAATAAATCGACCCGCTTTTTCAAGACAAGGCAAATTTTCGAGCGAGGGTTTATACCCCTTTTTATACGTCTTTCCTCTAAATTCATAGGGGTAAGGTACATTACCTTGCGAGGTAATATTGTCGTGATAAACGACTTCGCTAGGATCTAGTTTAGCTGCCTTGTCGAAACTAATATCTTCCAAGTTTCCATTATCAAGAAGTCGATATCGAAACTGTGTAGCGCCAACTTCGCCTGGGATTTTAGATTTGTACAATTGTCGGTATTTGGTCACGGAAATATCTTTTCCGTACCAAAGAATGTAGTCCCCGACCGACGCCAAAAAATTAGACGTTAAGCCCCCCGTCTTCTTAAAAAGGATTGCGCCGAGAAAGTTATCGTCGCCAAAGACCTCGTCCATTAACGCCCTAACTCGATGCACATTCTCATCCCCAATCTGCACAAAGATCGACCCGGAATCATGCAATAAATCCCGCGCTACGCTCAGCCGGTCGCGCAGATAAGTCAGATAGGAATGGATGCCGTCGCGCCAGGTATCGCGGAAGGCTTTGACCTGCTCGGGTTCGCGGGTGATGTGGCCGGTGTTGCCGTCTTTCACATCACGGCTGGTGGTGGACCACTGGAAGTTGGAGTTGAATTTGATGCCGTAGGGCGGGTCCAGGTAGATGCATTGCACCTGGCCGCGCAGGCCTTCGCGCTCGGCCAGGCTGGCCATGACCTGGAGCGAGTCGCCCAGGATCATGCGGTTTTGCCAGTTGCCGTCGTATTTGTAGAAGTCGGTGCGGTCGGCGCCCTTGGGCAGGCCGTTGAAGTCGCTGAACAGGTCGGGGGTGAGTTGGCCCTGTTCGTGCTCGCGCTCTCTGGACTCGCGTTGCAGGTCGTCGATTAGCGCCTTGGGTTGGACTTTTTCCTGAATGTAGAGCGGCGGCGCGTTGACGACTAGTTCGGACCAATCCCGTTCGTCTTTTCCGCGCCAGACGAGTTGCGGGTCCAGGTCCCGGTTTCGGTTTTGCTTTTCGTCTTCCAGGCCGCCCGCGTCGCGGCTGTACTTGACCTTTACCGGCGTTTTGGACTGCTTGTCCATCACCGACTGGTGTTCGGCAGTAGGGATATTTTTACGCTTGGCCTCGTCGTGTTTGAGGGTTTCTACGGATTTTGAAGATTTTGTTTTTTTCTTACGAGCCATGACCTATTCATCAATTGGAAGCGGAATCTGCATGCCCTTGACGGGGACGCGGGTATACCGAGATGATGCCGTCGACATGCTCATAGAGGTCGTCGCTCACCTTTTGCCACAGCGGATCGACGATGAATTCCATACCTTCTCGCCGAGCAAGTTTGGCGGCAGGAACAAAGTCGCTGTCGCCGGTAACCAGAATGATTGTATCGGCCTGTTGCTTCAAGGCGATGCTGGCTATGTCCAGACCGATGCGCATATCAACACCTTTTTGGCGCAGCCCGAAGCGGACGCTTTTCTCGTTCAGACCTTTCCATTTTTCCAACAGGTTTGCCAACTGGCGTTGCTCGTTCTCGTTCAGTTCGGGCGCTGCGCGGGTGTGTAGAAGCGCCGATTCTATGTGGTCCGCCCAATCGCGTACCTTGAGCATATCCTTGGTCAGGCGGGGGTCAATTTGCCATCCTGTCTCGCGGGCGACATGCCCCAGGCGCAGCGCGAACTTACGCTTGCGGCGTAGCTCGGCGAACAAGGCTGTGCGGAAAACGGCAGTACCGGTCTTGCTAAAATCGACTGGTCGATTCTGGATGGGATGATGAGATTTGTTGCCGTAGGGGGTGGCGTCGTAGTAAAACAGGCGGTAAACCTGATCCAGCCAGCGCCCGTCGGCGACTTCGTTTGATTCCAAGCCTGTAAGGCGTTGCACATGGCGTTTACAGAGGTAGCGTGCAGATTCCGCAACTTGTTCCGCGGTAGTGTGAAATTGCGATTCCACCAGCTTTGGTAGCCGCTTGATGAAATAGCCACCGTCTATGAGGATGGCGATGCGCCGTGTCCTCATGAAACATGTCCTATAAAAAGGAAAGCCCCAGGGGTTCGGCACACGCTCGGGATTAGTGAGCGGGCGTACTGCCAAGGGGCGAATTCCAAGGAAATATGCGCTTTGGATGGCGCTATGTCAAGTTTCAGTTGACGAAGAAACCTGTCATTCGAGGCGCTTGGCGTTAGCAGAGATAACGAAAACTCATTGTTCTCAGTACGCGTGGCGTGTCGACTAATTACTGACACTCAAGCACCTGTTTACGTATTTTTCGTTTGGCGACTTCCCAGTCTTCGAATGTTTCTTCGCCGGCATCTATCACTGCCTAGCGCTCCCTTAGCACTTCACCATGCCAGGTTGGGGGCTCATATTCATCTGCCCTTCGGGTTAAATCCTCCCAGAGCGCCTCCATAGCCTGTAGTTTTTCTTCTACAGTCATTTTTTCCAAGGGTAATCGAGTTGCCATTGCGGTTTCCTTGATTCGATTATGCAGTGAGTGTATCAGCGGCCGGGGCGGTGTGTTCCAGCATTTCATTGAATTGGGATTCCACCTTATCGGCAAAGTCGTCCTGCATTTCATAAACGTCGCTGAACTCGGCGAACGCCCAACGGCCGTGGCCCCCGTAGTGATTCACGCCGGGCACCCAGTAGTTTTCCATGGTGGCCTTTTTCTCTTTGGCGTCTTCGCCGCGGTAGCCTTTGATTTCGACTATGAGGTTTAGCGGGTCGCCCTCGCCGTGCCCGTCATCAACCACCACGACGAAGTCGGGAATATAGCTGCGGATTTTTGAGCCGTAGCGGTACGGTACTTCCAGTCCCAGGTTGTGGTTCTTTACATAACGCAGGACGCGCGGGTGAGACTCGGCAACCCGGCAAAATTCGGATTCCCAACTGCTGTCCATAATCAGCCAGTTCAGATGGCATTTCGGGGGCGGGCCGGAGGTATCCCAGCGGTCAGTTTTAGCGGTGTTGAAATTGACGTGATTAGTGCTGCCGACCGGGTTAAAAGAGTCGAGAACAACTGTAACTGGTCGATCTTTTTTGACCTGGGAACGAATGATGCCGGCGGTAATGCGCTCGCAAGCCATGTCTGCAATGGTTTTGTACTTGAGTTGCGCAGGATAGGTTTTGCCTTTGCAAACCAGGTAGTTGTCCAGCCACTGGCGGGCGATGCGTTTGAGTTTGTAGAACTGGTTGAGCTGGGCCTCGCCGTTGGCATCCCGCCATTTGGTGAGGACCAGGTGCGAGGTGAGTTCATAAACGATTTGCGAGGGGCGCACGTCGGCTTCGTGGATCAGGTTGAGATCTACCGTTTCCCCAATGATGCCGGAGTTACGGGTTTCGGTGGCGCCGATCAGGTCGGGGGTGAGGACCAGCACAGAATCTTCGTTGAACTCGGCGGTGAAGTTGTCTTCCGGCAGCTCCAAGCGGTAACCCGCCACGCGCGGGAAACAGATTTCAAACTCGTCGCGTTCGGGCCGCAAGGCTTTGACCTGGATGGTTTCGCGCGGCTTTTGTGGCGGCGCGACAACGGGTTCGGCATTGAAGTCGAACGGAATGCCGAGTACGTCGGCGTATTCAACGTTGAACAGACCGTCGTCATTCAAGTCGTAGGACTGGCGGCGCAGCGCGCGGCCGATGACTTGTTCGCATAGCAGTTGGGTGCCGAAGGCGCGCACACCGAGTACGTGGGTGACGGTGTTGGCGTCCCAACCTTCGGTAAGCATAGATACGGAGACCACGCAGCGGATGGAGTCGCCGAGTTGGCCGGGTTTGCCGACCGTGTTCATGACTTCGCGCAGCAGGTCTTGATCAGTAATGTTGTCTGCGTCGCGTTGGTCGCCGGAGCGCTCTACGCGCTCGCGTTTGAATCGTTCTAGTTCGTCCGAGGCCATTTTGCGAAAGCTGGTATCCAGGGCTTCGCCGGATTCGAGTTGTTCGCTGTCTATTAATAATGTACGGGGGCGACCTAGCGGCTGTCCATGCTCGTCGTGGTTTCGGAACAACGGGAGCTGGCCGACCTGGGGTTCGCTGCTGCCATCTTTTTTCTCGCGTTGGTAGCCGGAAATGTAGTCATAGACCAGCTTGGACGTGGAGGTGTTGTTGCATACGACGATAAAACACGGCGGCACGGATATGCTTGCTTTTTCCCACAGATCAAAGGTTTGAGCGTAATGACCGTAGAGAGCGTCCAGCGCAGTTTGCAGTTGTACGGGCAGTTGGGATGCATCCAGCGCTGCGGCTTTGCCCCTGCCCTTTTTGGGCATGTCATTGCGGATATGCTCCCAGAGATTACGGAACATCGGCATGTCGTCGCGCTTGATGAGGTTATCCGAGACGGGTACGCGCGGCAGCTTGACGATGCCACACTCAATGGCATCCATTAGCGAGAAATCGCTCATCGTCCAGGGGAACAACGTACCTTCCGGGTACCCCGAGCCTTTCAGGAAGAACGGCGTGGCGGACAAATCGAACACTTTGGACAAGCCGAGCTTGCGATTGACTGCTTCGAGGCCGTTGATCCACAGACGTGCAGCTTCCTGATTTTTCTTGGCTTCCTTCTTGTCGTCGCCTTTTAGGTTGTCCTCGGCCGGGTCACCGGGCTTCTCCCGGTAACAATGGTGTGCCTCGTCGTTGATGACCAGGATGTTTTTCAGGCCCATTAACTCAGGCATGACCCGCTGGAGCATCTGGCTTTCGGACTCGATGGTGTTCAAGTCCGGCCCGCGGCCTTGCAGAAGCGAACGGCCGCCCTTGGATAGCGGCACACGCTCCCGCGCTTTGAATGCGTGATAATTGGTTAACACGATTTTGGCCTTTGCGAGGTCGTCCATCATGTCGAGAGGAACTAGCTCGCGGCTTGCGTAATAGCTGTTCGGATCATTGGGGTGCAATACCCGCAATCTATCGCGGATGGTGATGCCGGGTGCAACGACGAGAAAGCCGCGGGTAAAACGCTTGCTTTGCGGGCGCCGCACGGCGTTAATCGTCTGCCAAGCGATGAGCATGGCCATGACTGTGGTTTTTCCGGCGCCTGTGGCCAGTTTCAGGGCGATTCGGAATAGATCGGGATTAGCATCGTCGTTCGCGGCCCGTAAACGCTCCAGATAGCCCTGCGCTGCCTTACCCGCGTTTGGGGCGACTTCGGTTAGCCAGATCGCCGTTTCGGCGGCCTCAACCTGGCAAAAAAAACGGCCGCAGGTTGCTGAACTTATGGTGCCGCCAGTGTTGCAGCAGGCGCGCCGTCTCTGGTGTGACTTGCCATTGGGCCGGTTCGGGCAGTTTTCGCCACTGGTCCACCAGCGTGCGAACGCCATTGATTATTGCCGTATGGTCAAACTGCTGTTCTTTTGTCGATAGGCCTTTGCCTTCATCAAACACCAATGAGGATTGTTCTTCCCCGCCCTTGCGCTTCTTCGGTTTAGGAATGGGGGTGATGAAATCAGCACGTCGACGGCCACTTAACGGCTTTTGCGTGGGTTGCCCGCTATTATCCAGTTCCCAGTGTTGAGTTGGATACTCGTAGGGTGAATTCAGGATGGGCTGTTCGAAGAATAAATTTGCCATCTGTTTCTAATCCGCCATTTCACTTCGCGCGCCTTTGGAGCGTGTCAACTCAATCGACGCGGTTTTCGCCACACAATCCTGGATCAGGGTGGGCCGTGTTCAAGCGAGCGTAGCATTTTGTCACTTGTGGCTGCTTTGGTGGATAACCTCAGCCAGAAATAAAAAGCCCCTGTCAAGAAGGGGCTTGGATAAATGGAGGCCAGTCCCGGAATCGAACCGAGGTACGCGGCTTTGCAGGCCGCTGCATAACCACTCTGCCAACTGGCCGTTGGTCGTCTTCGTTCTAACTTAAGGCAGCTAGCTTTGTGCGCGCAGTTGCTAAGTTCGGCCATCCTGTCCTCACTAAGCAACCCGGTCCAAGACTTCCTGTCTTGGCCGTTCGCCGGGACGAAGCCATGCTTCGTCTTTCTCCGGCTCACCCACTCTGCCAACTGGCCGTTGGTCGTCTTCGTCTATAACTTTAGGCCGCTAACTTTGTGCGCGCAGTTGCTAAGTTCGGCCATCCTGTCCTCACTAAGCAACCCGGTCCAAGACTTCCTGTCTTGGCCGTTCGCCGGGACGAAGCAGTACTTCGTCATTTTCCGGCTCCCCCACTCTGCCAACTGGCCACGTTCAAGTGTCCCGCAAACTAAAAAGCCCCGGCCGTCAGAGGACGAGGCTTGCGCGTGACGGGACCATAATAAAAAACTGGAGCGGGAAACGAGATTCGAACTCGCGACCCCAACCTTGGCAAGGTTGTGCTCTACCACTGAGCTATTCCCGCGCTGAAGCGGCACCTATTTTAGGCACGCAGGCCAGCGTGTCAAGGCATAGCCTCTTCCAATACGAAATGAGTCTGAAGCCAGGCACATGTTTCCAACATGAAATGAGTCTGAGCTAAGCATAACCGTTCAAGATGGTGGGATGAAACTCATCATGAACGTCAAACATTTAACGACCTTGCAGCAAGT